>JABSPN010000044.1:1873-11833 GCA_013214425.1 Flavobacteriaceae bacterium
TGGTTATATCGGTATGATCTGCTTGTTGTTGCAACACCTCTGCAATATGTTCTTTATCTTTTTCAGAATTCCCAGAAGTAAATAATTCAAAATGGACCTGCTCTTCTCTCATACCAGCTTTCATCATTTCGTCTTTAATTAAAAAGATCATCTCTTGAGGCCCACAAACAAAACACTCATCAACTTGATTTACATCAACAATTTTAGAGGTAATTTCTTGTAACTTTTCAGGAGTAAACCTACCATTTAACAACGGAATTCCTCTATGCTCTTTTGTTAAAAAATAAAACACCTGAAAACGACTTAAATAACTGTTTTTCAAGCCTTCTATTTCTTCTTTAAAGATAATTGATTTTACGGTTCTGTTTAAGTAAAATAGCTTAAAAGTACTGTTAGGCTCTAAAGCTAAGTGGGTTTTTATTATTGATAAAATTGGAGTGATACCACTTCCCGCTGCAAAAACAATATAATTTTTTGGTTTACTGTTATCTATGGTCACAAAAAACTTCCCGTCAGGCAACATCACATCTAACGTATCACCTACTTTGAGTTCTCTATTTGCGAATGTTGAAAATTTCCCTCCTGGAACTTCTTTGATTCCAACTTGCCATTTGTTTTCAACTGGACTTGAACATAATGAATAGGATCTCCTTATGTCCTCACCATTAATCATTTTCTTAAGGGTTAAATATTGTCCTTGGGTGTATTGAAATTGTTCTTTCAGTTCTACAGGGACAGCCAAGGTTACTGCAACACAATCCTTAGTTTCTTTATAAATATCTTCAACAACTAACTGATGAAAATCTGCCATACCATTACTCAATTTCCTCAAAACTAACAATTGTTAGTTAGTTAACCAAATTTCCTATGTTAAAAATTACCTAAAGTGTTATTCCTTTGAGCAATACATCTCCCAGATCATTAGCCAAGGTATCTTGTAGAAGATCTTCCTTTTTTGGAATCCAGAGGTATAAAGACCTCAGTGTTGAAAGAATTGAAAACAACATTACTTCAGGATTGACATTAATAATTTCTCCTGAGGCTATTCCAGACTTGATTATATTTCTAAAATTATCTTCATAATCGGTTCTTAAATTCAAATAATAATCAAGACTTTCCTCCAAATGCATCCAATCATTATTTAGTGACGCCATACCGTATTGATTATTGGTTGTAATATGTACATGAAGCTCAATAATACGCTGTAGTTTACCAATATTTGAATCATTAGCATTAAAGATCAATTCCATTCCAGCAGTAAAATCTTCAGCAAGTGAAATAATAATGTCGTGCAGTATTTCTTGTTTAGACTTAATATGATTGTACAAACTTGCTGCTTTAATTCCTAGTTCATTAGCTATGTCACGCATCGTAACAGCACTATAACCTCTTTCTTTAAATAAAACCGATGCTATTCTAACTATTTCTTGTCTTCTTGTTTCTTCTTTCATTTTTCTAGTTGTGGGCGTGTGAATATAAACAAAATTGTTTTAAAAAGTGAAGCTTTATTTAATAGCTTTGCCATGAAGTAAGTTAACGCTATGGATACAAACATTGAAACGAACCCATTGATTGATCGATTGCCTCCACATTTAAAGCAATTTATCAAGCCGCAAAATTATGAAGATTACTCGCCAATAGATCAAGCTGTATGGCGTTATGTTATGCGCAAAAATGTTTCCTATCTTAGTCAGGTTGCACATCAATCTTATGTTAAAGGATTGGATATGACTGGAATTTCCATAGATAGCATTCCAAGCATGTACGGCATGAACCGTATTCTAAAAGAAATAGGATGGGCAGCTGTTGCTGTTGACGGTTTTATTCCCCCCAACGCCTTTATGGAATTTCAAGCCTATAAAGTATTGGTCATTGCTTCTGATATCAGACAGTTAGAAAACATGGAATATACACCAGCTCCTGATATTATTCACGAAGCTGCTGGTCATGCCCCAATTATTGCCAATCCAGATTATGCTGAATATTTAAGACGTTTTGGAGATATCGGTTCAAAAGCCATACTCTCTTCTCATGATAATGATATGTATGAAGCGGTGAGAAAATTATCTATTCTCAAAGAAGCGAAACATTCAACTGAGGAAGAAATTCAAGCTGCTGAAGATTGGGTGAATGAACTGCAAAACAAAAAAGTACCACTTTCTGAAATGGCTAAAATCCGAAATCTTCATTGGTGGACTGTGGAATACGGTTTAATTGGTACTATTGAAGATCCGAAAATTTATGGAGCTGGACTGCTTTCTTCTATAGGTGAAAGTAAATGGTGTATGTCTGATGAAGTTAAAAAAGTTCTTTACTCTATTGATGCCTCAGAACAAGAATTTGATATTACACAACCCCAGCCACAATTGTTTGTTACGCCAGACTTCTCTTACTTAATGCAAGTGTTGGAAGAATTTGCCTCTACAATGGCCTTGAGAAAAGGTGGTTTTAGAGGATTGCAAAAATTAATCGAATCAAAAAAAATCGGATCGATTGAACTGAATACTGGTTTACAAATTTCAGGAGTGTTTTCTGAAATGATTATTGATGAGGACAACAATGTTGTTTTCTTTAAAACTGAAGGTCCTACTGCTTTGGCTTACAGAGAAAAAGAGCTAATTGGTCACGGTATCGAAGCACATCCTCACGGTTTTAGTTCCCCTTTAGGAAAGCTAAAAGGAATCAATTTGGCGATTGAAGATATGGGGCCTCGTGATCTGAAAGCCTACAATTTTTACGACGGTAAACGCATCTCATTCGAATATGAAAGCGGCATCACTGTTGAAGGGCTAAATGTAACTGGAATAAGAAATATTAACGGACAGTTGATTTTAATTCAATTTGAAGATTGTACTGTCACGTATAAAGGGGAGGTTTTATTCAAACCAGAATTTGGAACATTTGATCTAGTTGTAGGTTCAGAAATTGTTTCAGCTTTTGCTGGTAGTGCCGATTTTAGGTCTTACAATAACCTGTACCATCTTTCAGAAACAAAAACAATAAAAAATCAGAAATCACCTGCAGTAATAGAGCTCGAAAACTTATATACCGAGACTCGAGAACTAAGAGACAGCAATACTATTGATATTGAAAAAATAGAACTTATTTTCGACAACTTAAGAACTAACCACCCTGGTGATTGGCTTTTAGCACTTGAGTTGTATGAATTGCTATATGATAGCGACCAAAGTAATCTAAAACAAGAAGTACTGATTCATTTAAATAAAATTAAAGCTGAACGAAAAGAAATTTCTCATTTAATTGATGATGGTGTCGCACTCATAACTTCTTTGGTTTATCACAAACAACAGCATTAAAATAGCTCTTGAAAAACTCAATAACATCAACATGATTCAGGAAGAATTGGGTTATTGGGTTTTCAAATTGGATAGCATCTGCATTCTAGTGATTAGAGACGAAACTCATAATAGAATTCAAATAATTTCTAATTTTCGAAGTTAAAGAACATGAGTTAAAAGAGGCCTTACAAGCACAATTCCATTAAGCTCCGGACATAAAATTCTCTATCTGTAATGACAGCATTTGATCTGTTTATGTTCACTGTATTTAGGAGCTTACAGAGGAAATGTTTATGGATACTATTTCACAAGTTTATTATGGTGTGCGCAATTTCGGTACTACTTACTGTAGTTCTAACCTACATTTTGAACCAGAAGATAACTAAGGTTTTTTAAAATTTCATAAAAGTAAATTCCTCCTGAAGCTTTTGCTTCTTACTTTCTAAATTTATTAGGAATTTTTTATGAGCCTCCCCTTCAGGATTGAAAGGTTTGTGAGCTAAGCCTCGCTGCACTTCTTGTACTCGATTCATGATTGTCTTTGCTTCTTCTGAAACCCACACATCTTGAAACTTTTCCCATATATAATCAACGGCTTGTTGATTGGGATGAATCATGTCTTCTTTGTAAAAACGATAGTCTCTTAAATCGTCGATCATGATTTCATAAGAAGGAAAGTATGTAGGTGAAACGTGTAGGGTTTTGGGTGTTGAGTTGGCAATCATCTGGTGAATTGCAGCTAACAAATGTGCTTTACTCTGTTGATTTTCTACATAACCATCTTTTAAGTGTCTTACTGGAGAGACTGTAAAAATAACCTGGCACTTCTTATTCAGCTTCCCTATTTCAGAAGTGATCGTTTCTGAGCTTTTAACAATTTCATCTACAGAAAGTAATCGTTTCTTAAATGCAGATTGAGGCAACTTATGGCAATTCGCCACAATTTTTTTACTTTCTATATATTCATAAACCCAAGCAGTTCCGAAAGTTATGATAACATGCGTGATATCTTTTAACGTCTCATAAGAAACCTTAAGTGTTTCGTTCAGTTTATTCAAATGAGTTTCAGCATCACTATTACTCAATGAAGAATGTACCTCAAAACTATGGTATTGTTCGTTGTGGAAAAAAATTTCTTCTGAAAGGAATTGCTTTGCACTTACCGTTCTTACTATTGTATCTTCAATTGCTTTTGGATGAAATAACACACCAAAAGGATTGGCATGTGACTGAAACTTAAAATAGGATAATTTATCTCCAATGTTTTCTGAGAAGCACGAACCTAACAATAGCACTTTAGCACTATGATCAATCTCCTGAAATGATTCAGGTTTTTGAATTGCTATTTCAGTTCTAAAGTTCATATAATAATATTTATATGTTATGTCATATTGAGCTCGTCTAAATATCTCATAATATATTGTCTCAACTTCGACAGCCTCAGTTTGACAACTAAAGAATAGCTGGACTATAAGTAGCCTTTCACAGCCTCTATAGCTGCATCTATACCTTCAGGATTTTTTCCTCCAGCAGTGGCGAAGAACGGTTGTCCTCCTCCCCCTCCCTGGATATGTTTTCCTAATTCTCTTACAATCGTCCCAGCATTCAGATCTTTTTCAGCCACCAGGTCTTTTGAAATATAGCAAGTTAGTATCGCTTTCCCATTAGCCTCAGAACCAAATAAAATAAATAACTTCTCCACTTCTCCTCCTAATTCAAAAGCTAAGTTTTTGATTCCGCCAGCATCTAAATCAACCTTCTTAGCTAAAAAATTCACACCGTTAACTTCTGAAATTTCAGCTTTAAGATCACCTTTTAAATCTCCCGCCTTTTCTTTTAATAACGATTCTATTTGCTTTTTTAATGCCATGTTTTCCTCCTGAAGAGATGTAATGGCTTTCAACGGATTTTTAGGATTCTTCAAGACATCCTTGATCTCATAATAAGCTCTGTTATTTTCGAAATAAAACTCTTTAGTCGCATCCGAAGTAATGGCTTCAATTCTTCTAATTCCTGAAGCGACAGCTGCTTCAGACCTGATCTTAAAATGCCAGATATCTGACGTATTCTCAACATGAGTTCCTCCACATAATTCAATAGATTGCCCAAAACGAATGGTTCTTACCGTATCACCATACTTTTCCCCAAACAATGCCATCGCTCCATCAGCAATAGCCTGATCCATTGTTACATGTCGCTTTTCCTCTAAAGGTAACTTACCTTCAATTCTGGCATTCACGAAATTCTCCACATCACGTAATTCTTCAACGGTCAATTTACTAAAATGACTAAAGTCAAAACGCAAGTATTTTGAATGTACCGCAGAACCTTTTTGTTCAACATGAGTTCCTAACACTTCTCTTAAAGCCTGATGCAATAAGTGTGTTGCTGTATGATTACATGCTGTTCTATGACGTTGTTTTTTATCGACAACCGCCTTAAATGTTTCATTAATATGCTTTGGTAAATTCTTCGTGATATGAACAATTAGGTTGTTCTCTTTTTTCGTATCAAGAATGTAAACAACATCTCCATTAGGTACTTCTAAATACCCTTTATCCCCTACTTGTCCTCCTCCTTCAGGATAAAAAGGAGTCTGATTTAACACTAACTGATATTGGTCTCCTTCTTTTTTAGAGCTTATCTTCCTGTATTTGGTTAACTTCACATTGGTTTCTAAGATATCGTAACCTACAAATTCCTGCTCTTCATCTTCCATCAATACTGCCCAATCATCTGTGATTGTAGCCGCTGCTTGTTTTCCTCTTTCCTTTTGTTTACGAAGCTCTTTTTCGAATTCTTCTTTGTTATAGGCTAAACCTTTTTCACTAAGAATCAACTCAGTTAAATCTTCTGGAAAACCATAAGTATCTTTTAGCTCAAATACTTTTTTTCCTGAAACTTCTTTGCCTTTATTAGTAGTGATAACGGTGTCTAACAACACCAAACCTTGTTCTAAGGTTCTCAAGAATGAGGCCTCTTCCTCCTGAATTACGTTCTGAATTAATTGCTTTTGTTCTTTTAATTCAGGAAAAGCACTCCCCATTTTTTTACTCAGTACATCGACCAATCTGTAAATAAATGGCTCTTTTTTATTCAGGAAAGTAAATCCATATCGAATGGCTCTTCTTAATATTCTTCTGATTACATAACCCGCAGCAGTGTTACTTGGTAATTGTCCGTCAGCAATAGCAAAAGCAACTGCTCTTACGTGATCTGATATGACTCGAATAGCAATATCAATCTCTTCATTTTTACCGTAATCATTATCGGTAATCGTTTCTACCTCTCTAATTAAGGGAGTAAACACATCGGTATCATAATTGGATTGTACTCCTTGTAATACCATACAAAGACGTTCAAATCCCATCCCGGTATCGATATGTGTAGCAGGTAAATTTTCTAAGGAACGATCTGCTTTTCTATTGTATTGCATGAATACCAAATTCCATACCTCAACTACTTGAGGGTGATCCATATTCACCAAATCTTTCCCATCAACTTTCTTTTTATCTTCTTCTGGTCTAATGTCAACATGAATCTCAGAACAAGGCCCACAAGGTCCTTGTTCTCCCATTTCCCAAAAGTTATCGTGTTTGTTTCCTAAAAGGATTCTATCTTCCGCTATGTGTTTTTTCCAGATATCATAAGCTTGCTGATCTCTTTCTAAACCTTCAGACTCATCTCCCTCAAAAATAGTTACATAGAGAATGTTTTTATCAATTCTATAAACCTCGGTTAATAACTCCCAGGCCCAGGCAATAGCCGCTTCTTTAAAATAATCACCAAAACTCCAATTCCCCAACATTTCAAACATGGTATGATGATAGGTATCTTTCCCTACTTCTTCCAAGTCATTATGCTTTCCTGATACACGAAGGCATTTTTGCGAATCGGCAACTCGAGTGGCTTCGGCTTTAGACTGCCCTAAAAAATATTCCTTAAACGGAACCATACCTGCATTGGTAAACATCAATGTAGGATCGTCCTTTAACACCATAGGTGCAGAAGGAACTATTTTATGTTCTTTTGATTTAAAAAAATCTAAGTATTGCTGTCTTATTTCCTGCGATTTCACTCCTATGTTTTTTTTATTGGCAATCTATTGCCAGATTTACTAAGCTTTTCTTAATTTTTCCTGCTAAGTCAAAACAATTTTTATATTTGTTACTCGTTAAGAAAAATGAAAGCCCAAAAATACTATATTTTATATACTTTATAAATGGTTTTGTAAAATTATAGCTGGGTAGCTTTTTTAATAAAGAAAAAGAAGGTTTCTTAATTCAACTTTATTAACAACATGGCCAAAATAAAATACTACTACGACCCAGAAACACTATCGTACAGGAAGATTGAACGTAAGAAAAGAAAAACGTTTTCTTATATCATGTTATTCCTTACTGCTGCTGGATTATTCGGATTACTATTTTATATCTTATCTTTTCACTACATCGATTCTCCAAAAGCAAAAGCTTTAAAAAGAGAAAACGAGAACTTAAAATTAAATTTTGAGATTCTGAATAAGCGTATTGTAGAAGTAGAAGATGTTTTGGCTAATGTGCAGGAAAGAGACGAGAATTTATATAGAATTCATTTTGAAGCTGCTTCCATTCCAGACGAACAACGTTTAGCGGGATTTGGTGGTGTGAATCGATACAGACCTCTTGAAGGTTATGAGAATTCTGAACTCATCATCAATACTACTAAAGAAATTGATAAGCTTTCTAAGCAATTGGTGGTACAATCTAAATCATTAGATGAAATCATTCAGTTAGCTGAAAACAAAGAAAAATTACTGGCTTCAATTCCGGCGATACAACCTGTAAGCAACGAAGATTTAACACGTATGGCTTCTGGATTTGGCTTCAGGAGCGACCCCTTTACCAAAAGAAGAAAAATGCATTACGGGATGGATTTTACCGCCCCAAGAGGAACTCCTATCTATGCAACAGGAGATGGTACCGTAGTTAGAGCCGATAGCAGATCTTCTGGTTATGGAAAACACATTCGTATCGATCACGGATTTGGTTATACTTCTCTATATGCTCATTTATATCGCTATAAAGTAAGAGTGGGACAAAAAGTAAAAAGAGGAGACTTAATTGGTTTGGTTGGAAGTACGGGAAGGTCTCAAGCTCCCCACTTACACTACGAAGTTCACAAAGACGGAGATAAAATTAACCCGATACATTTTTACTACGGAAGTTTGTCTGCTAAAGAATTTGCCGCTATCTTAGAACAGTCTAAACTAGAAAACCAATCGTTAGACTAAATACGAATGCATCTAGATCTTCCAGAAAAACGTTATTACGCTATTGGAGAAGTCGCCAAAGCTTTTGGTGTTAACACTTCTTTAATTCGATTTTGGGAAAATGAATTTGATATTCTAACACCTAAAAAGAACGCCAAAGGGAATCGAAAATTCACCCCTGAAGATGTAAAGAATCTTCAATTAATCTATCATCTTGTTAAAGAAAAAGGCTTTACACTGGAAGGCGCTAAAATTCATCTGAAAGAAGGAAAAAAAGAGAAGGTTGACAACTTTGAAATTATCCGAAGATTAGAACACGCCAAAGCCGAACTACTTAAAATCAAGGAGAATTTGTAACTTTTCCCTTTATTTAAGCACACATATTGTAGAACATAAACTAACGCACAATGAAAAAAACACTTATCATTATTGGAACTACTATAGGTTTAATTGTATTAATTGGCATCATTTGGCCTTGGGGATTTTACAATAGTACAATCGCATTACAAGAAGATATTAAGGAAAGTTGGGCTAACGTAGAAAGCTCATACCAAAGAAGAGTAGATCTAATCCCTAACTTAGTAAATACTGCTAAAGGTTACGCTCAATACGAACAAGAAACATTTTTAAAAGTTACTGAAGCTAGATCGAAAGCAACTAGTATTCAAATTGATCCTAGCAATATTACTCCTGAACAATTACAGCAATTTCAACAAGCTCAAAGCGGGTTGACCTCTGCTTTATCCAGATTGCTAGCTGTATTTGAGCGTTATCCTGAATTAAAGGCTAATGAAAACTTTAAAGAGTTAATGAATGAATTAGAAAGGACAGAAAACAGAATTAATGTAGAGCGTAATCGTTTTAATGAAAGAATCACTCCTTACAATACCAAAATAAGATCTTTCCCCAATAACCTTTTTGCTAAGCATTATGGTTTCGAAGAGATGAAGCGTTTTGAGTCAGATAAGGGAGCTGAAGTTGCCCCTAAAGTTGAATTCTAATACTAAACCCAATGTCTAAAAAACAAAAAAACTTTTTTTCTGATTCAGAGGAAAAGCAAATCATTCAGTCTATTATTAATGCCGAAAAAAAGACTTCAGGAGAAATTAGAGTCCACATTGAAGAAAAGTTAAACAAGGATCCTCATGAAAGAGCTTTAGAAGTATTTCATGAATTACAAATGGATCAAACTAAACATCATAACGGTGTTTTGTTTTATCTAGCTACTCGAAATAAACAATTTGTCATCTATGGTGATCAAGGTATTCATAAAAAAGTAACAGGTAACTTCTGGACTACTATTAAAGACGCTGTGATTTCAGAATTTAAAAAAGAGAATTATACTCAAGGTATTATTGATGGGATTCAAGAAGTAGGCGAACAACTAAAACAGTAGTACCCTATTGAGGA
>JABSPN010000440.1 GCA_013214425.1 Flavobacteriaceae bacterium
CTAAAATCTCCAAAAGCATGTTCTCTCAAAATATTATTATACTGTTGAAGATGTACAATATTATTATCTCTACAAACAAAGTGATTTGCCCAAAACAAGGTCATTTTCTCCCTCAATAAAGCTTCAGTATTACCCATCCTCTCTAACCAGGCATAATTATAATCTCTGATCAATCCGTTACTCTTTTTGATCAAATTTCTAAGAGTTTTGCGATCAGCCATAGCATTTTTCTCAATATATTTCTCCAGCTCTCCTGTAGCAATTTGTAAAGGAGTGAGCTCAGAAGAGGCCTCAAAAAAAGCTTCTGCTAATTTCTCTCTAGAAAATTCTTCTAACTTATGGTTTCGACTATTTGTAATAAGACCGAAACCGAAACGATTGTAAAAATGCCTAACGTGCTTTAGCTCCATAAAATCAAGATTTATAAAGGTATGACTTAAATAAACGTTAAAAGTTTAAATTACCTCATGTAAAAAATTACATTTGTACCTACAATTGTTGTTGGCACATGAATAAATTAAATTCCATATTAAAAAGTGATGCTGTTTTACCTTTGCACAAAAAAACAGCATTGAATTTGATTTGCACCAATAACTATCTTTCAGAACAGTTTCAGGAATTCTTCAAGTCATTTAATTTGACTGGTCAACAATACAATGTTTTAAGAATTTTGAGAGGTCAAAAAGGTATACCAGCAAACTTATCTACCATTCAGGAAAGAATGATTCATAAGAACAGTAACACCTCAAGATTAATTGATAAACTAATTCAGAAAAGATTTGTAGAAAGAAACCAATGTGAGGAGAACAGGAGAAAAATAGAGTTAATTATAACTAAAAAAGGACTCGCTATTTTAAATAAGATTGATCCTGAATTAGATGAATTAGAGACTATTTTTTTCAAAAAACTTTCTGTAGACGAAATCGAAACATTGAACAACATATTAGAAAAATTACGATAAATTATAAATCACAACAAATAGAAATTTAACATTATGAAAACTAAGAACATTTTATCAATTGCTGCTGTAGCTGTCATCGTTTTTTCAACAATGGCTTTTACAACTATCAAGAATAAAAAAGTAAAGGTATCTGAAAGTGCTATTACATGGAAAGCTTATAAAATTACTGGATCTTCTCACGAGGGAACAATCGGTTTAAAAGAAGGGAATTTAGAATTTGACGGTAAGAACTTAACTGGAGGAAGTTTTGTTGTAGACATGAGCTCTATGGCTTGTACCGATTTATCTGGAGATAGCAAAAGTAGTCTTGAAGGTCATTTAAAGTCGGATGACTTTTTTAATGTAAAAGAGTTTCCCACTGCTAAATATGTGATCAAAAATGTAAGAGGAAAAGATGGCACTTTTAAGGTAAATGGTGACATGACTATTAAAGGAAAGACTAGCACAGTTAGTTTAACTTTTATCATCAAAGACAATACAGCTAAGGCTAGTTTTAAAGTTGACAGAACTAAATTTGGGATCACTTATGGGTCTGCTAGTTTTATTGACGGATTAAAAGACAGAGCTATCAATGACGAGTTCGATTTAACCGTATCTTTAAAATTCTAACAATTCTTTTTTGAATTATTAATTTCATTTCTATATTTGTTCTAACAAAATTAAAAATGAACACAAACTTAAATCATACATGGTGGTGGATCTCTCGAAACGAATACTTCGTGAGTTAGACCCTACGTATAATTTAAAATCAATATACAAGGCTTGTCATCACGACAAGCCTTTTTTTATTTCAAAAAATGAAAACATATCCATTAACAACACATTACAAAAAAATCATAGCAGATACCATTACTCCTGTGAGTATCTATCTCAAGTTACGAGATAAATTCCCTAATAGTTTGTTATTAGAAAGTAGTGATTATCATGCAAACGATAATAGTTTTTCCTATATCTGTTGTAATCCAATTGCATCTATAAAAGTGAGTAATGAAAACATCACTAAAGTCTATCCTGATGGAAATCAAGAGATTATTACAATTGATACTGATACAGATGTAAGTCAGCAGATTCATTTATTTTCAAAATGTTTTGAAAGAGATCAGAATGAGTTTAAGTTTATCAATAACGGGCTATTTGGTTACATTGCTTATGATGCCGTTCGTTATTTTGAAGATGTAGAAATTCAGAAGAAAAAAGGATCGCTGGAAATACCTGATATTTACTATGCGATTTATCAAAATATCATTGCCATCAATCACTTCAACAACGAGGCTTATATTTTTGCTCATTGTAACGGTAACGAATCCAATATAGATGAAATAGAACATCTGTTAAAAGTCAAGAACTTTGCTGCTTATAACTTTTCCATTGAAGGAGATATCACTTCCAATTTAAATGATGAAGAGTTCAAGCAAAATGTTGAAAAAGCAAAACAACATTGTTTTCGTGGAGATGTATTTCAATTGGTTTTATCGAGAAGATTTTCGCAAAAATTCAAAGGAGACGAATTCAATGTATATAGAGCTTTAAGAAGCATCAATCCTTCGCCTTATTTATTTTATTTTGATTATGGTGATTTTAAAATCTTCGGAAGCTCTCCAGAAGCACAGCTTGTCGTAGATAAAGGA
>JABSPN010000441.1 GCA_013214425.1 Flavobacteriaceae bacterium
ATGGGATTAGTAACAGCTAAAGAAGTCGCCAAGGCCATCCATCTTAATAAGTATGGTTTTCTGGGTACATTCGGTGGTTGGGTATTGATGAAGATTTTAAGGATTTCTAAGCTAAATGAAATCTATGATAGAAATAAACATTTAAAAGATGTTGAATTTCTAAATGCTATACTTGATGAATTCAAGATTAAATTTGAAATCCCAGAAGAGGACTTAAAAAGACTTCCAAAAACTGGAGCTTATATCACAATTTCTAATCATCCATTGGGAGGTATAGATGGGATATTACTCTTAAAGCTCTTATTGGAAAATCGACCTGATTATAAAATCATAGCTAATTTTTTGCTGAATAGGATTAAACCACTGGAACCCTATATTATGCCAGTGAACCCTTTTGAAGATAGAAAAGACGTGAGGTCAAGTATTTCAGGATTTAAAAATTCTATTCTGCATTTACGAGAAGGAAAACCTCTAGGGATTTTTCCAGCAGGAGAAGTGTCTACTTACAGAGACGGAAAATTAGTGGTGGATAAACCTTGGGAAGAGGCTGCCATGAAACTCACAAAAAAAGCGGAAGTTCCTATAGTCCCTATTTACTTTCATGCTAAAAACAGTAAATTATTTTACAGACTATCTAAAATTAGTGATATTTTCAGAACGGCTAAGTTACCTTCAGAATTACTTTCTCAAAAGAATAGGACAATTAAAGTAAGAATAGGTAAGCCCATATCTGTAAAAGATCAGAGTGAGTATCAAGATCTGGAAGGATTTGCTCAGTTTTTAAGAAAGAAAACCTATATGCTTTCTAATGCTTATGTTGAAGATTCCAGATCAATCAAAGATGCAGCTGCTTCTTCGCTTAAGAAGACAAAGAAAGTCCCTAAAAAGATCATTACTCCTGTTTCAAAAGAATTATTGGTTGAAGAGATTGAGAACCTCAGAGGATATGATTGTAGACTTTTAGAAAGTAAAAATTATGAAGCTTTTTTGGTTTCTGCGGATAAGATTCCAAACATGCTCAAAGAAATAGGTCGATTAAGAGAAATTACCTTCCGTGAAGTTGGTGAAGGAACTAACGAAGCAATCGATTTAGATAAGTTCGATCGTTATTACCATCATATGTTCCTTTGGGATAATAATACCAAACAACTAGCTGGAGCCTATAGAATGGGCTTGGGGGCTAAGATTTTTTCAGCCTATGGTATCGATGGTTTTTACCTTCAGGATTTATTCCGTTTTGAGCCTGAACTTCATAAAATGATGAGTGAATCTATAGAGATGGGAAGGGCTTTTATTGTAAAAGAATATCAGCAAAAACCCATGCCGCTATTTTTACTTTGGAAAGGAATAGTGCATACGACACTAAGATTCCCTGAACACAAGTATTTAATTGGAGGAGTGAGTATTAGTAATCAGTTTTCTCAATTTTCTAAGTCATTGATGATTGAGTTTATGAAATCACATTATTACGATCCTTATGTAGCGCAATTCATTCGTCCTAAGAAAGAGTTTAAGGTACAATTAAATGATGCAGATAAAGACTTTGCCTTTGATGAAGCTAAAGCCGATTTGAATAAATTCGATAAGCTAATCGATGAGGTAGAACCAGGAAATTTGAGATTACCAGTGTTGATTAAAAAATACATCAAACAAAATGCAAAAGTAATTGCCTTTAATGTCGATCCACTTTTTAATAATGCGGTAGATGGACTAATGTATATAAAAATCTCTGATCTTCCAGAGAGTACGGTAAGACCCGTTATGGAAGAATTCCAAGCCGAATTAGAACAAAAAATGGAAGGCGGGGAGAATTAGTAATTAGTCTTAGTAATTAGTTTTTTGCCGTTATAGTAATGATTTGTTGTATTGATTAACCATGTACTGAGCGAAGTCGATGTGAAATATGAACAAATCAAATAGTTATAAAATTATTTCTATCGGCTTCACCTCCATCCCTTCCCTTTCAGGAAAAGATATTGATATCAAAGATTATTTGCTACAAATTCTTTGCAGTAGGCTTTTATTTCATTTCTTGCTTTTTCAAAATTTGTGTGCACTTCTTTTGCTGTTCCATCTATCTTAGAAGGATCAAAAAAGTTATGATGCAAACGGATGGCCTTATCACTTGGAATAAACGGACAATTCTCATTGGCATGATCACAAACGGTTATAATGTAATCAAAATTAAGGTCGTTGTATTGGTCGACATGATTGGAAGTATGGTTTGAGATATCAATGTCGTCTTCTTTCATGATGGCCACAGCATTCGGGTTTAATCCGTGTGTTTCAATACCAGCACTGTACACTGCGGCTTTATCTTGGGCAAATTGATTGAGGTAACCGTGAGCCATCTGACTTCTACAAGAATTACCCGTGCATAAAACAAGTATATTTTTCATTTCAATATAGTATATAAGATTAACAACATCCCGATCCAGGAGCACAACTTGCGGTAGCTTGAGTTACTGTTTCTGGAATTCCACAAGCGTCTTTTGCTTTACAATCAGTTTTTTCGGTGGCTAACTTAATGATTAGTAAAGAATCGCGTATTTCGAAATCGTTAACAATGAGTTGTGTCTTGTGGA
>JABSPN010000442.1 GCA_013214425.1 Flavobacteriaceae bacterium
TCTTTACGGTTGTACTTCTTTATCCATTCATTGATAGTTGTTGGTGCAATACCGTAAGCTTTACCTAGTTGATACTTATTTAGTTTTCCTGCGGTAAGTTCGTCTAAAATTTTGAGTTTAAACGATTCAGAATACCGTCTAATTACTGTGTCATTTTATACATAATGTTTGAAATTATGTAGCCTTTATTCAGGACGGGTCAAGCTTACGCACAACGGCTTCGGCTATGGTTAGTGCGGGAATAGGGAAGCAGAGGCTTTCTAATTTAGCACTAAGACGAAGCATTTTGTTTGCTTTTTATTTTTTTATTCAAAAGTCAAATCAAAATGATTTGACAACACAATAAAAATAGACTAAACTTTGGATTAAGTAACAAAACCCGTATTAATTATAGCCTATGATGTAAAACGTTATTTTTAATTTCGTTCCATTTTTTCCAATCTGCAAATTGTTCTTCATTTTCTTCATCAAAATATATCCAGCCTCCAATATTATCAGACAAAATTTTTAATTTATCTCTTATTTCTTGAGTGAATTTTAAGTGACCAAAAGAAGTTATTTCGTTATTCATTCCTTTCCAAAGACTAAATTCCAAATTTTCCATCCAACTTGCTGTATATGCGATTTCTGATAATTCAGACATATAATCATATAGTTTTAGCTGATTTTTATTTAACTTATTCATATTGGCTCAATTCAAATAAGAGATGGTTTTTCATATCTAAAGCAGAAACGTGAACAGTATTAAAATCCGAATTCGGAAAACCAGCTAAATTTATGTTTTCTTTTTCCAAATCAGTCAGCCATTCCATAAAATCGTGAATTCCGTATTCAACAACGTTATAGTTTTTCCAGTCATCATTCAGAAATAATTCGGCGAACTCTTTTTCTGGCCAAACAGGAATAACGCTCAAATCATTTGAGCCAATCATAACATACTTTTCTTCATTGTCCGCAATCAGATATATTGTTTCAAAGTCAGCGACTTTTCTCAACAAATATCCGTATCTCTCTTTCGAGTCAAGAGCAAAAATGTTATTTATTTTCTGTTGATTCATTCAAATGTTTTACAACGTTTAGTATATGGCAAGTAGAGCAGTAGAAAGCGATGAACTTTCAAGTTTGCACTGAGCCACATTTTTATATTTTGTTTTTAATTTATTCATCTTAAAAGCCAAATTTTTAAAATATTTCCCTTGCGGGTAATCTAACGATTTGGCGATGTTTGTTAATAGCACTGAACTTTCGGAAACCACCGAACGCCCTATTTGCTATATACAGTGTTACCCACTTTTACTCTTTCACTTCAACCTCTGGTTTAATCCATTTGTTATCAGGGAATATTTTTATAAAGAAATTACGGTCTAAACGAGACCTTTCCATGTTTCTATTAAAGATAACTCCATCCATAACATTAGAGATATTGTTTTTCATATATTTATTCCCTAATGGTCTGGAAATAAGACGTCCTGAGTTACATTGATTCAGATTTAAGAAGCAATTTTCAAAACTGGATTTTCCAATTAAGTATTCCAGACTATTCTCTTTCGCAGGTTTTATTTTATGTTTTCTTGTTAGTCCAAATTCTCCTTGGTAAGCTATAAAACCGATAGTGAAAATTTTAAATTTGTATTTTTCTTTTAAATATTGTCCCATCATAGGTTGCTTACCGTAATAATTGTCAACTACATTATATGGGAATCCTATCATTTTAATTTCAGAGGAATTATAGAGAAAATGGCTTGTTGCTCCCCAACAAATAATTTTTTTATTTGGATTTTGCTCTTTTATCCAAATCAAGTTTTCAGCCATTTGTTTGTCACGAAAATTCGTTTTAAGCTTTGAATCTGATATGCAGTATTTAGTACTCTTCAATACTTGATGCCAAAATTGAGTTATTGAATCATTTGAATTAGTTTTAGTAATTAGAGTATTTATAAAAGTAGTGTCCTTAATAGCTTGTTTTTTATCATATTTTTTTAACTCATATTTTAAAACATATTGAAGCGAAGTCTCCAAGTTTTTCCATTCCTTGGATTCAAGGATAGATTTATCTTTTTTGAGAATAAATTTTTTTAAATCCAATACTAAATTATTTTCAGAGAGTCTGCCAGTTAGTTGGCTGTCAAAACCAGAAATAATTAGAGGATGTTCACTATTTTTATTTTCGTCAATATACTTAACCAGTGGTTTGAATTGCTTTGTTGTTGACCACAAGTAAAAAAGACTATTTGCTAATGATGTACGCACATCATCTCCTTTTTTGATGTTTTCCCAAGCTTTATTGCAACTGTAAATTCCGCTTTCAAAAACGAGTAAGTCAAACCCCATCTCTTGATGCAGGTACTTTATTAATTTTATCTTAGTTTCATAAGCAGTTCCTTCTCCGTGAGATTGTTCCCCTAACATTACAATTTCAACATCTTTCAATGTGCTTTTGAGTGGATCAAAGGTGCTAAAATCTTCATTAGATTCTTTTACTTTACCTAAGTCAATAAATTCAGAGCATTTGTTACTGTCAAAATTTTCTTGAGAAAATACTGTTAAGCTTAATGTCAGAAAAAAAAGTAATGAGA
>JABSPN010000443.1 GCA_013214425.1 Flavobacteriaceae bacterium
AGTTAGAAAAGAACAAAAGATTCAAAGTAATCTACACACGTAAGACAGATACTTTTATCGAATTAATCGACAGAGCTGCAATCGCAAACAAGGCAGATGCTAATTTATTTGTTTCTGTACATTGCGATTCACATAGCTCAAGCGCCTATGGAGCCGGAACATTCGTATTAGGGTTACATGCAACAAAGAGAAACTTAGAATTAGCTAAAAAAGAAAATTCAGTAATTTACCTGGAAGAAAATTATGAAGAAAAATATGAAGGATTTGATCCCAACAAACCAGAATCATTGATTGGAATTGAGATCATGGCTGAGGAATACTTAGATCAAAGTATTTTACTAGCCGATTTGATTCAGAAGAATTTTACAAATAAATTGAAGCGTAAAGATAGAAGTGTAAAACAAGCTGGCTTTTGGGTATTGCACAATACATATATGCCTAGCGTTTTAGTCGAAACAGGGTTTTTAACAAATAAAATTGAGGGAGCCTATTTGAATTCTAAGAAGGGGCAAGATCAAATGGCTACAGCAATTACAGAAGCTATTGTTAATTATGAGCAACGTTTGGCGTCAAATACTGTAACAAGTGAAACACCAGATGTTACGAAAGTAAATGAGAACAATTCAGATATTGCTGTTGATAATAACGCTACCGAAAAAGAAGAGACTTCAGATGTGGTATTTAAAATTCAAATCTCTGCTAGTTCAAGAAAGTTGCCCTTAAAGGCTTATAACTTTAAAGGACTTAAAGACATTTCTGTGGCCAAGAATGGCAATTTATATCGTTATTTTTATAGTGAAACTTCTAATTATGAAAAAGCCAAAAAGTTTAAAGCTGAAGCTATGGAACACGGTTATAATTCCGCCTTTGTTGTTGCTTTTAAAAATGGAGAAAAAGTTCCCTTGTCAACAGTTTTGAAAAGTAACTCTAATTAAAATCATTCTTTTTAATTTTATTGTTAATTTTGTTTCAGTAAACACAGATCGCTTTGAAAATATCAAGAGAAGTAAAAACAGCTATTTTGGCTATTTCGGCAATAGCATTATTCATATTCGGATTTAATTATCTCAAAGGGAAAGATATATTAGATAATTCTACTAAAGTTTACACTAAATTCGAGAATTCATTTGGGTTAGTTCAATCTGCACCAGTAAGCCTTGATGGTCTTCAAGTAGGTAAGGTTGTTTCAGTAGCTAATGATTATGAAAATGGAGGAGTTATTGTTGTGTTTTCAGTAAATGATGGCGTCCCTTTCACCAAAACTTCTACAGTGAAATTAATCAAAGATTTATTAGGAGGAATTTCCCTGGCTTTAGTGATTGATAAATCAGGTAAACAGGTTGAAAGCGGAGATTACGTCAAAAATATGGTTGGAGTTGGACTGGTTGATAAGTTAGAAGAAAGCCTTGCAGGAATTAGTACAGATTTAACCAGTACACTTAAGAAAGCAGATTCCATGATGACAAGCATCAATACATTGATTAATGACGATTCAGATGGGGGCTTAAAAGCAGCGATCGCAGAACTTACCTTAACAATGAAATCTTTTAAGAACACTTCATATACTTTAAATGGAATGATTAAAGATGACAGAAGTAAATTCAATAAAATGATTGACAGTTTCGCTATCACCGGTGCTAAATTTGGAAAAGTAGCCGATTCTTTAGAACAAGCAAGATTTGGTGAAACCATGAAAAATCTAAATAAAACCTTAGACGGCCTTAATGGGGTTTTAGCCGACTTGAAAAAAGGTAAAGGATCAATGGGGAAACTCTTAACTAACGATTCCTTATACAATAACCTGAGTGGTTCTACAAAAGAATTAGAAGCACTCCTAAAAGATATAAAACTTCATCCAAAACGTTATTTCAGAATTCTTTCTAAAAAGGAAATCCCCTATAAAGAAGAGGAATAACAATAAGTTTATAGTATGCAATACATCGATAATATTCTGTTTGTAATCGTTTTAGCTGCTGGCCTAGCCTTTTTTGCTAAAAATGTCAAGAAATTAATCCGTAACATTAAATTAGGGAAGAAAGTCGATAGGTCTGATAACACCTCTGCGCGTTGGGCCAATATGACCCGAATTGCTCTTGGTCAGGGAAAAATGGTAAGAAGACCAGTAGCGGGTATTTTACACATCATTGTTTATCTGGGTTTTATTATCATTAATATAGAAGTTCTTGAAATCGTTGTTGACGGAATCGCAGGTACTCACAGAGCGTTCTCTGGAATGGGAGCCTTCTATGGATTCTTAATTGCCTCTTTTGAGATTTTAGCTGTACTCGTTCTGGTGTCAGTTATTATTTTCTGGATAAGAAGGAATGTAATTAAACTTCAGCGTTTTGTTAAAGATGAAATGAAAGGATGGCCAAAATCCGATGGAAATTGGATTTTATATTTTGAAATTATCCTAATGTCTTTATTCCTGATCATGAATGCTACCGATGTTCCTTTTCAGGAAATGAACTCCGGAAATGTAATCAGTAGTCATCTTGCTGGATTCTTCAACGGGATGGCTCCTGAAACCTTACACGTGATCGAGCGTGGTGCATGGTGGTTACATATTGTAGGG
>JABSPN010000444.1 GCA_013214425.1 Flavobacteriaceae bacterium
ACCAAGCACGCTGTGTTAATCTATTATCACCACTAACCTGAGACCAAGATCTACCCGCATTGTACGAAACATACAATCCACTTTCATCTTTTTGTGTATCACTTTCTATCAAGGCATAAACTTTATTACTATTCGACCTACACACAGTAATCGCTAGTTTTCCAAGCTCTTTAGGCAAACCCGATTCTATTTTAGTCCACGTTTCACCAGCATCTACAGACTTGTATAAACCGCTACCGGGTCCACCGCTTATCATTTTCCAAGGTGTTCTTTGGTGATGCCATAGGGCAGCATATAGAACTTGTGGGTTATTGATGTCCATAGACAATTCTGAAGCACCAGAAAACGTATTTACAAATAGTGTTTTTTTCCATGTCTTACCACCATCTGTAGACTTATATACACCTCTTTCTGAAGTAGGTGACGCATATTTACCTTGAGCAGCGACATAAACAATATCTGGATTTGTAGGATGGATGACTATTCTTGAAATCTGTTCTGTCTTTTCCAGACCAAGATGAGTCCATGTTTTACCCGCATCGGTAGATTTGTAAACACCATCTCCATAAGAAGTCATTACACCCCTTATTGCGTGTTCTCCCATACCCACATAAATAATATTAGGATTACTTTCTGAAGCTGCTACAGCTCCTATAGAACCCGTTTTAAAGAATCCATCACTTATATTATACCAATGTTGTCCTGCATCTTCTGTTTTCCAGAGTCCGCCTCCTGTTGTTCCCATATAGTAGGTGAGGGGGTTATTAACAACTCCTGTGGCACTAACAGAGCGTCCGCCACGAAACGGACCAATATTTCTGTATTTCATAGCAGAAAAGTATTGATTAGCTTCTTGTGCTACTAGCAATACTGGTAACACCAATAGCATTAACGTGAATTTTGATTTCATAACTAGTGATTTATTGAAAATCAAATTTAAAAAAAGAGTAGGACAACCCGTTTTAATTTGGAAAATAGTTTTTCACTATAATACAATCATATAGTGAAGATTTAATTTCACGATTATTTATTAATTCATCTGTTATTTTCAATGAAATTAAGGTTATTTATATTAAGAGTTTTGTATATTTAAAAAAATATTAACCAACTTAACCTGACCTTCAAAAAAAACTACCATGCCAACTGATTTTAAGTCTTTTCCAGACGAAATTTCTTTAGACCTTATTAGAACATCTAGATTTGACGGAATATGTTATCAAGATGTAAAACGAAAAGGAAGAGGCGGAACCTTTCATCACTCTACTTCATTCTTTATAGCAAGAAATTTTTTGTTAACCTCTGGACATAATGTGACGAAGCTTTATTTTGGAAGAAACAAACCTCATAAAGTGTATATTCATCCTTCAAGAATTGGTGATCAATTTCATGGGGGGTCAATCGAATTTAATCTTGACTATAACCAAAACATTAGTTTAGCACCGCAGTATAAGTTTACTAAAAAGAAAACTCGAATTCCACATGATATGGCATTAATCTATATTCCAGATGCGATTATAGATAAAAACGAATCTCTTAGTGAGATCTCGTATTTACCTTTTCTCGAAGATCTTTCATCATTAGAAGAAGGTGAGCCTATTTATTGTGTAGGATATCCAGCTTCAGAGGGATATGAAAGTGCTTTTAAAATGACCTTAGATGAGTCACAATTAGGAAGTAAACACACTTCTTCATTCACACATGATTTAGATACTAAAACCGGTAATAGTGGGTCTCCAATTATGGTAAAACGGAATAACCAGTATCATGTTATTGGAATAAACTCTATTAAATATAATGGCACTCTAATAAATCAAGAGAAAAAAAATTGGATTGAAAAGAGTATGCGAAATATGCCTAACTAGTAATTGAACAATACATCATGTCTTTTTTTGAAGAAATAGGAGAGAAGCTAGAAAATGCGTTACACGATATAGCCACTATAGAACATGCCATGATCCTTGAAAAGAAAGATGGATATGTATATTGTATTCAGCAAACAGAAGGTGATAGTATTTCTTGCATAAGCGAAAAGCCAATCGATGAAGAATATCTTAGGTTATTTAATGATTGCTTTCATGCGTCTAGTGAAGCTAGGACAAGTATTACGCGATTTATAATAGAATGTATAACCAATAAATAATAAACAAATGAGTTTAACAACGTTAAAGAAAACAGTAAAAGATGCATTAGATGATTTAGCAACCCTAGAAGTCGCAACTTTCACAGGTAAAGAAATCGATCTATCACAGTCTACAGATACTACTAAAGTTTTTGAAACAATTCAAGCAACTTTAACAACTTCTACTTTGGTAGGATATTCTCGATTTGAAGTAGAAGGAGACAGTATGAATTATACTAATTCCGATTTAGGTCCAGATAAACAGTATTTACTAGATGCGCATAGTAGCTTAGTAGAAGGGGCACAAAAATCAAGAAAAGATTTCTTTGATTTTGTCTTAAAAGTAATGAGATCATAATATTTAATGCCTAAAATTCGAATTTATCAATTTAGTCCAAAATCTCAACCGCCATCTCAGATAAGTAAGATGTTTACGTGGTTTACTACTGAAGTGA
>JABSPN010000445.1 GCA_013214425.1 Flavobacteriaceae bacterium
CTTGATTATGGAACTTAATCGGTTGCCCTTGGACTAGATAGTTATCCTCACAAATATGGAAACTTATTCCCATTGCTACCACTGACCAAAAAACTTTCTGATTTTTGGAAAAACTTTTTAACATTGCTTTTTTGTATTTATTGATTTTAAAATGCCATCAAAAATTTTAGTTGTTGATGATGAAATTGTTTACTGGACTCGATTAATTGAGCAAATATTTGAAGAAAAAATCGAAAATAACGAATACGAATTTTCTTTTGCCCAAGATGGGATAGAAGGATTAGAAAAAGTTAGTGATTTTCATCCCGACCTCGTTTTGGCTGACATTAAAATGCCTAGATTGGATGGATTAGCTTTTCTCCATCAGCTCAATGAAAGAGAACAAAACGTTAAAAGCATTATCATTTCTGCTTACGGGACTATAGATCATATTAGCCAAGCTATGTATGAACAAGCCTACGATTTTTTGGTTAAACCTATAGACCGACTGAAATTAGAAAGCTCGATTAGAAAAATTTTGTTAGTCTCTTCTGATCTTAACAAATCTAAAGAAATTTTAGCAACAGATTTAACAAAAAAGCAATCTTCTAAAGTTAATTATAGTAGTGTTCTACGGTTATCGAAAGACTTACCTCCTCCTCAGCAACTTAACTTAGTTTCTGATGTAATTTCTCAATTTTCTTTAGACCAATTCAATGAATTTGAACAACAATTATCTTCTTTAAAACTTCAGGTTCAACAGGGGGAAGCTCAAAGAGATTTGTTGCTGAAAGAAGATGAAGAACGGATTAAACAAGGCAAATTCCCTTTGAATTTGCTGCGACAAGGGTATATAGAAGTGCAAACTCAGTCTCGAAAAATGGTTTCAGGAGAAATGAAGCAGTATAAATATCTGTCTGTCCGATGGATAGATCCTAAAACCAAGAGATTAAGAGGAAAAAATCTTAAGAAGAAAGACCTTAAAGATCCAGATGTTAGAAGTATTGTCGAAGAAAAGCTGGGTAGAACTCTCAATCCCAGCGATCTTTAAGCTTTTTGCCTAACTTCTGCTTTCCCAGTCATTCATAGGCTCTAGCCAGAAGGCGATTGAACCCCTCCTGACTACAATTTCCCCAAAGGGAGTGGTCTTGTACCTAGACTCCGTAACTCGGGTCTTGCCTAAAACCTACGTCCTAGAGCCTCGTCCCGTTGGGACGATAAATAATAATTTTATCGAAAAGAAATATTTGTAAAATTTTTATGTTATCATCAGTAACGTAAATTTAAGCAAGTCAGTTTTTTTTACAGCATAATTTATGTCACCCCTTTACACTACCACAAATTCTTCATAAGTTAGACAAAATTTTCAGTCAGTTCAGTTTGGTTAACCTTTACCAAACCCTGCCTCTGTGATATCTAGGTGGTCTCTTACTGTAGAGGAAACAAGGTCTTCCACCATGCTTAGAGAGTGTGATTTCTATAGTTGCGCTAGAAACACTCCTACTCGTTTTTTTTGAATTACTGGAGAGAAAAATTATGTTACTCAAACTCAGTCTCGACCACGGCCTCGATAAAGCAAGAGCTTTCCAACAAGAATTATCTCTACTCACAGACGAAGAGAAAATTGCGTTTTTCAAGAACTGTGGTGGAGAAAAGATCATTCAGCCGTATACTAGTCTCCTTGAATGGTGGGAAAGTTTAACCGACGATTGGCAGAAAAAACTTCTCAATGCTCCTTTTCAGTTTGTCAAGGAAAATTTTTGGTTTGAGTTGTCGAATTTAAGTTTTCAAGAACTGAGACAATGGTATCAGGGGATCATTCAGCGTTCCGAGAAAAGCTCTGAAAACAATGGTAGTCGAACACTTCCTCCCAAAATTTGGAAGAAAGTTGCCTCCGAGATCCGTCCCCAGAAACAGGTCAAGCGATCGCTCAAACTGGAGCAAACAGTAGAAGAGCAAGATTTCAATGTGCTTCTGAATCATGGTTTCACTCCCGAATCATTGCAACAGTTAAAACTTGAGGTTTTTGCTGGCGTTAATGGTCAAATTGTAACTAGAAGTCTGTTCCCGTATCTGAAAGCGAGAAATTTCAACCCTCTGTTAATTCTTTCCCCAGGCGATCGCATTCGCTTCGAGTATGACCAGAAGCTTGAAGAAAAGGACAAGGAAGGCGATCGCATTCGCTTCGAGTGTGACCAGAAACTTGAAGAAAAGGACAAGGAAATCGAGGAATTGCGATCGCAGTTCAGTGAGCTTAATGAAAAACTCCAACAAAAGGATGAGCAACTGGAAAAACAACAAAAGGAAATTGATCAACTTAAGCAAGAATCTAAAGAATTTAAAGAATTTATGAAGGCATCAAAAGCTGCTGTTGCTGCTGTTGCTTAAAATCTTTCTTTATGTTCCATTTATCTTTGGTTAAATAACTTACACGGCACTCTTCTACCATTAAGGTTGCCAGCAAAGTTCGCTTTTCCTAATAGCATCTATGGGTTTTTTCCCTTAGTTGCCATCAACAATGATTACAGTTTGCTATGGAAAAATTAAATAATAGTCCCGTTGCTATCCACTCTTTGAGTAGAGCTTGATTAGTG
>JABSPN010000446.1 GCA_013214425.1 Flavobacteriaceae bacterium
TCTGTATTTATCAATATAAAGTGGTTGAGTAGATCGAATTGTAATTCTTGCGATGTCGTTCTTTCCAACGTTATTCTCTTCTTCTAAACGAGACAACGTATTAACGTCTACTTTATACTTAATATCTACAATTTTACATCTGGCTTCTCTTGTGGTATGCTTGATAGCATAAAGGCCATTAAGTTGTAGTGGTTTATCATCCATCCAGCAAACCATCATTTCAATGTCTTGAGTTACCTCTGGTTGATTATCCCCACGAACAATCATATCGCCTCTGCTCAAGTTAATGTCATCTTCTAATGTCATAGTTACAGACATTGGAGGATACGCTTTTTCAAGTTTTTTGTCGAAAAGCTCAATAGTTTTGATAGTAGATGTTAAGCCTGTCGGCAATACAGTTACTTTATCACCTGGTTTAAATACACCACCTGCAACACGGCCGCCATATCCTCTAAAGTCATGATGTTCATCAGACATTGGTCTGATTACATTTTGAACAGGAAATCTTGCTTCCTCACTATTGCTATCATCTAGCTTTAAGTTTTCTAAATGATACAGAATAGTCTCTCCTTGATACCAGTTCATTTTCTCTGAAAGTTGCGCTACGTTATATCCGTATAAAGCACTTACTGGTATAAAGGTTATCTGCTGTTCTGCAAAATCACTTTGGGAATTTAGCTTGTTGAATTCAGTTTTTATTCTATTGAAAATCTCTTCTGAATAATTGACTAAATCCATTTTATTGATCGCGACAATAATATGTTTTACTCTTAGTAAATTATTGATGAAAAAATGTCGATAGGTTTGTTCTATTACACCTTTCCTTGCATCAATTAGAATAATGGATGCCTGAGAAGTTGAAGCGCCAGTCACCATATTTCTGGTATATTCAATATGCCCTGGCGTATCGGCAATTATGTAACTTCTAGTTTCCGTAGAAAAATAAATATGCGCTACATCTATTGTAATGCCTTGTTCTCGTTCTGCAACTAATCCGTCTGTGGCGAGTGAAAAATCTAAATAATCATATCCTTTTTTCTTGCTACTAGTTTTTATCGCTTCTAATTTATCGTCTGTCAACGATTTAGTGTCGTACAAAAGTCTTCCAATTAAGGTGCTTTTACCATCGTCTACACTTCCCGCTGTTGCTATTTTTAATACACTCATTTGTTAATGAATTAATGAAAGAGGATTCAATGACTTCTCGATACAATTCTGTCCTATATGTATAAGCTCAACATGACAAAATCACTCGAAATGACGTCTCACTTTATAATTTTACATTTAAAATTTGACGGGTATACATTTAAAAGTATCCCGCTTGTTTTCTTTTTTCCATTGCGGCTTCTGAACGTTTATCATCTATTCTTGCGCCTCTTTCGGATATCGTTGATTCCTGAATTTCTTTAATAATTTCTTCAATTGTTTTTGCTGAAGATTCTACAGCAGCTGTACAAGTCATATCTCCCACTGTTCTGAACCTAACCATTCGATCTAAGACTTCCTCATTTTCTTCTTTATACACAAATTCTGAAGCACTCCAAATCAACCCGTCTCTTACAAATGTTGGTCGTTGAAGAGAAAAATAAATTGATGGTATTTCAATTTGGTCTTTTTCGATATAATTCCACACATCTAATTCTGTCCAATTAGAAATTGGAAAGACTCTTACATTTTGCCCCAATTCGATTTTACCATTTAATAAATCAAATACTTCTGGTCGCTGATTTTTTTCATCCCATTGACCGAAATCATCTCGTACTGAAAATATGCGCTCTTTTGCTCTTGCTTTTTCTTCATCACGTCTGGCTCCACCTATACAGGCATCGAATTTAAATTCCTCTATCGCGTCCAGGAGCGTTGTCGTTTGCAAAGCATTTCTACTCGAATATTTTCCTGACTCCTCGGTTACTCTTCCCTTATCGATAGCTTCCTGAACATGACGCACTATTAACTCTAAGTCCAATTCTTCTACTAACTTATCTCTGAAAGCAATGGTTTCAGAAAAATTATGACCTGTATCTACATGCAATAAAGGAAAAGGGATTTTAGCTGGATAAAAAGCTTTTTGAGCCAATCGAACTAATGTAATCGAATCTTTTCCTCCTGAAAATAACAACACCGGATTTTCAAATTGAGCTACTACTTCTCTAAAGATGTAGACCGCTTCACTCTCTAATGTAGTTTGTTCTAATATATTCATGTGTTTTACTTTTAGGAATGCAATCCGCACTCTCTGTTTTCTAATACTTTTGTTGGATCAAAATAGTGGTACTCGTTTGGTAAATCATAAAGCTCTAAATAACTATCTAACTTATTATCTGACCAATAATAAAACGGACTTACTTTTAAAATTCCGTCTTGACTAAAGCTAAGAATATCCAGATTCTCTCTATGTTGGGTTTGCCCTTTTCTCAGGTTCGTAAACCATACATCGGGTTGATGTTCTGCAAAAGCTCTTTTAAAAGGCTCTAGTTTTACCTGTTCTGTAAATAATTTGTGATTTGGATCATCTATATCGGGAATTCCAATAATGGTATCTCTATAGGCAGAAGTTTGT
>JABSPN010000447.1 GCA_013214425.1 Flavobacteriaceae bacterium
AGGAGGATTATCATTCAGTTTGTATGATAATATCACCTAAACTGAATGATAATCCTCCTTGGAAAGCGAACTTATAACCCATGTCCTTAATTTTATCAAGGAATTGAGCTGTGGTAGGTACATTCGTTACCTTAAGAATTCTACCGATAATATCTCTAAGAGCCTTTTTAGTTAATACAGTATTTACATAACCAGCAGCTTCTGGAACTACTTCATTAAATAAAACTCTTCCAACAGTAGTCTCAATGATTTGATATACTAATTCCCCTTCTTCATTAAAGTCTTTAGCTCTAACTTTAATCTTAGCGTTAATATCAATTTTCCCTTCGTTATAAGCAATATTAACTTCATCTGCAGAGTAGAATGTTAATCCTTCTCCTTTGATTACTAATTCAGGAGTTGTCAACCTCATTTTGGTCATATAATAAAGACCTAATACCATATCCTGAGATGGAACCGTAATTGGAGAACCATTTGCAGGGTTAAGGATATTATGAGAAGCTAACATTAATAATTGAGCTTCTAAGATTGCTTCTGGTCCTAATGGTAAATGTACGGCCATTTGATCCCCATCAAAATCGGCATTAAATGCCGTACATACTAATGGGTGTAACTGGATTGCTTTACCTTCAATTAATTTAGGCTGGAATGCCTGAATTCCTAATCTGTGAAGCGTAGGAGCCCTGTTTAGTAACACTGGATGTCCTTTCAGAACATTCTCTAAGATATCCCAAACTACAGGCTCTTTTCTATCTATAATTTTCTTTGCAGATTTTACAGTCTTAACAATACCTCTTTCAATTAATTTTCTTATAATAAAAGGCTTGTATAATTCTGCTGCCATATTCTTTGGCAATCCACATTCGTATAATTTTAATTCTGGTCCAACAACAATAACCGAACGAGCTGAATAATCAACACGTTTACCCAATAAGTTTTGACGGAAACGACCCTGCTTACCTTTTAATGAATCAGATAAGGATTTTAATGGTCTATTTGATTCAGTTTTTACTGCTGAAGACTTTCTTGTATTGTCAAATAGTGAATCAACTGATTCTTGAAGCATACGCTTTTCATTACGTAAAATTACTTCAGGAGCTTTGATTTCAACTAGACGCTTTAGACGATTGTTACGGATGATTACTCTACGATATAAATCATTTAAATCTGAAGTTGCAAAACGTCCTCCATCTAATGGAACAAGAGGTCTTAATTCTGGTGGAATAACCGGAATTACTTTCATAATCATCCACTCTGGATGATTTTCTCTGTTCTTATTAGCATCTTTAAATGCTTCAACAACCTGAAGACGTTTTAATGCTTCAGTTTTACGTTGCTTAGATGTTTCGTTATTGGCACTGTGTCTTAACTGATATGATAACTCATCTAGATCAATTCTTTGTAATAACTCGATTAGACATTCAGCTCCCATCTTAGCAATGAACTTTTCAGGATCTGTGTCTTCAAGATATTGATTGTCTTGAGGTAGTGTTTCTAAAATATTCAGATACTCTTCTTCAGTAAGGAAATCCATTTTTTGTAATGGTTCACCCTCAGCATTTTTAGCTGAACCTGGTTGTATTACTACGTAACGTTCGTAGTAAATGATCATATCTAATTTCTTAGAAGGAAGACCTAAAAGATAACCGATCTTATTTGGTAAAGAACGGAAATACCAGATATGAGCAACAGGAACAACAAGGTTGATGTGTCCAATTCTATCTCTACGAACTTTCTTTTCAGTTACTTCAACACCACATCTATCACATACAATCCCTTTATATCTGATTCTCTTATACTTTCCACAAGCACATTCGTAGTCTTTTACAGGACCAAAAATACGCTCACAAAACAATCCGTCTCTTTCTGGTTTGTGTGTACGATAATTAATAGTCTCTGGTTTTAATACCTCACCTTGAGACTGAGCTAAGATAGACTCAGGAGATGCTAAACCAATTGAAATATTATTAAATTTCTTAACCGTATTTTTATCTTTATTTCTAGCCATAATTTATGGTAAAATGAAATTTATTTTATTGTGTAAATGCCTCAAGCACTTAATTTATTCTTCTAATCTAATATCTAATCCTAAACCTTTCAATTCGTGCATTAATACGTTGAAAGATTCTGGTAAACCTGGTTCTGGCATTGGCTCACCTTTTACGATAGACTCGTAAGTTTTAGCTCTTCCTATTACATCATCAGACTTAACCGTCAAGATCTCTCTTAAAGTACTAGATGCACCATATGCCTCAAGTGCCCAAACTTCCATCTCTCCAAAACGCTGACCTCCAAACTGAGCTTTACCTCCTAATGGTTGCTGCGTGATTAACGAGTATGGTCCGATTGAACGTGCGTGCATCTTATCATCTACCATGTGACCAAGTTTCAGCATGTAGATAATACCTACTGTAGCTGGCTGATCAAAACGCTCTCCTGTTCCACCATCATAAAGATATGTGTGTCCAAACCTCGGCACATTAGCTTCATCTGTATAGGCGTTTATCTCATCCAAAGTAGCACCGTCAAAAATTGGCGTAGCAAACTTTT
>JABSPN010000448.1 GCA_013214425.1 Flavobacteriaceae bacterium
CATAAACACGCTCCTTATGTCTTGACTAAGCCTTTTCACGCTTCTCAAAAGCTAATTGAAAAAGATAATTATGGGATTACGATTTCACTAGATGTTCAGCATAATTTTGAGTTGGAAAAGGAAATATTAGCAATAGGAGATGGAATAAAAGTAATTGCCCCCACTAGATTAAGAAGAAAAATAAAAGATAGGCTTGCTGGAGCAATTGATTTATATGAAACTGAAATTTCCGATTCAGGATTAATAACAGCGACTAAACGTTTAGAATATAAAGGAAGTGCTGTATTGAATTATGTGTATACCAAAAGAGAAGTAAAAAAACTGAAGAACGTCTTGGATAGTCATATGGCAGATTTCAAGGAAAAACCAATTGCGATTAGAAGTTTATTACTTAAAATTCCGGAGTTAAGAGATATTCTGTTCAATAAAAATTTAAATCAGATTATTAGAACCATAGATAAAGATGCATTTTTATCCAAAGCAATTTATTTTGATAAGCCGACTCAATCTAATTGGTATGTAACCTGGCATCAAGATGCCACAATTAATGTAAAAGATAATATTACTGCTGAAGGCTTTTCAGGATGGACAAAAAAGGAGAACATACATAGTGTTTGTCCGCCATTAGAGATACAGCAAAACACTTTTACACTTAGAATTCATTTGGATGATACCGATGAACAAAACGGAGCCCTACAAATATTGGCTGGATCTCATAAAAAAAGATTGAATGACTCCGAAATTCAATTGATTACTCAAAATTGTATTGCTCAAACAGTTGAGATAGGAGCTGGAGGTGTTCATTTAATGAAGCCATTGTTATTACATGCTTCTTCTAAAACCAGAAATCAGAAAAGAAGAAGGGTATTGCACTTAGAGTTTTCATCTACAAATTTACCAGAGAATATGGAATGGTTGGAAAAAGAAGAAATTTAAATTTATGGTTTAATTTCTATATCATCACCAGCTACCCATTTCTTAAATTCATCTGCATAATAGAGATAAACTGTACTTGCAGGTGCTTTATAAGTTCCAGCAATATCAACTTTAAGATCGAGGTTAATCGTTTTAATCTCATTAGGCCCTAATTCTCTCCAATAGAATACTAGATAATTATCAAAAACTTCATAATAGGCATAATTCTCTTGTTCTAAGAGTTCTTTAAGTTGCCAGGGTTGAGGCGAAGTTCCCGAAGGAATTCCAATGATTGTAGTAGTCATAGGTAAAGGATTATCTTCGGTATTACTCACTTTTATTTCCATTCTGGCAATATCACCAACGGTATAGTTTTTTTTAGAATCAATAGCTGTAGATAGGTCTACCTTGCATTCCTTCGATGAATCTGGGGTATAATTATCCCAAGTAATATCTAAACTATATGGAAAAGTATTCTTAGAATTTGAAAAAGTAATGTTAACTTCTTGTGTTCCGTTTGTTATGTACTGCTCAATTCCAGAAAAAGTGATTTTACCATAGCTATCCATAGTGATTGGACTATTGAGTTTATGACCATTAATTGCGAATTCAATGGTGTCATCTGAATTAATCACTTTTCTTTTTTGAGTTTTAGTGTATTCGATTAAAGCTTTTAGGGCCATAGAAGTTGATTGTGTGGAGCCAAATCGGCCATACTTTCTTTGAGAGAGTAAATATTCGATTCCTTTTGCTACAAGTGTTTCAGAATTGTTCTCTTTTAATAGAGCTAATAGAACAAATGCAGTAGCTTCAACATTTTTAGCAGTTCCGTAGGATCTTGTGATGGTTTCTTCAATCTTGAGATTTTCAAATCCTTCTTGATCTTGAATTTTATATTTAATTTTAGTCAGTAAGGTATTGAATTGTGCCTCTTTCTTAAGGCTTTTACTAGCACAAGCTAATAGAGCCATACGATAGAGATCTTCACTTTTTAAAGCTTCTTCGTATGTTGCTTTGTATTCTTGTTGAATATCTACATTGGTTCCAGATTCACTAATAGCATAAACGATATAAGCATTATTAACATGTGCAGGTGCAGCAGAAAAACCATATTTTCCTCTTTTTTGTTTAAAGCCTCCCATTCCATCTCTTCTACTTAATAACCATTTAACGGTTCTGTCGATCATTTGTTCATCTACCTCTCCGTATACTTTTTTCATTTCAGTAAATTCCATTAATCCATAAGCAGAAAGAGCTTCGTGTGGAGGTGTTCTACCATACCATTCAAAACCATTTTTTGAGGTTTCATAGGCAGCTAATTTTATATCCGTCTGCTATGTATTCAAGGGCTTTAGCATGAATTTCAGGATTTATTTTACCTGTTTCGTTCAAATATTGTAATACTAGAATATTAGGATAGGTACTTGAGGAAACCTGTTCAAAGCATCCTGATGGACGACGAATAATACCTTCAATACCATTCATCACATCACCAACAATATCTGTATAAACATTGAAGTTTGCTTTTAACGTATTAGGCACAACATTATCGACGTTAAAACGATAACTTTCATTTTTACTCCCAGACATCGAAACTTCAGTTGGGAAATACGGACTTAAAATAGTGGCTTGTTC
>JABSPN010000449.1 GCA_013214425.1 Flavobacteriaceae bacterium
CGTATCGGTTTTATCTCAACAAGGTGTTACCGAAGATTGCGGGTGTGATGACGGGTGAAGGTGATGCTTACGAATATCTGATCAAAGAATTTGCTGACGACAGCGGCCATACCGCAGCGGAGTTTTATACTAACCGTACTGTGGTTAAGTTGATGACTATGATAATGGACCCACAACCGGGTGAATCAGTTTACGACCCTACTTGTGGCTCTGGTGGTTTATTACTTAACTGTGCGTTGCACTTAAAAGATGAAGGTAAAGAATACCGTACCCTTAAATTATACGGCCAAGAGATAAACTTACTCACCTCAGCCATTGCCCGCATGAACATGTTTATGCATGGCATTGAAGAATTCGATATTGTTCGTGGTGATACTTTAGCCAATCCTGGTTTACTCGAAAATGACGAACTGAAAAGGTTTAATGTCATTTTAGCCAACCCGCCATATTCGATAAAATCCTGGGACCGAAAAGCTTTTGAAAGTGACCCATATGGCCGTAATTTATGGGGTACACCACCACAAGGCTGTGCAGATTACGCTTTTCAGCAACATATCCAAAAGAGTCTTGATTTAGGTAATGGTCGCTCAATCTCATTATGGCCACATGGCATCTTATTCCGTGATGCGGAAACGGCTATGCGCCGTAAAATGATTGAACAAGACCAAGTGGAATGTGTCATTGGCCTTGGTCCCAACCTTTTCTACAACTCACCAATGGAAGCCTGTTTACTGATCACCAAAACCAATAAAGAAGAAAGTAAAAAAGGTAAGGTGCTAATTATCAATGCAGTTAAAGAAGTTAGGCAAGATAAAAATATCTCTTACCTTGAACAAAACCATATTGACCGTATTTACAACGCTTATAAAAATTACGCTGATGAAGATGGTTTTAGCAAAATTGCCACAATAGAAGAAGTACTGGCACATAAGGCCAGCTTAAATATGCCGCTCTATGTTAGTAATGTAGACACTCGTCAGACAAAAATCGCATTAGATGATGCATTGTCTAACTGGCAAAATTCGTCAAAGCAACTGGCGAGTAGTATGGAACAATTATTTAAGGAATTAGGTTAATCATGTCAAAAGTAAAAGCAGACCTAAAGATTGATTTAAATAATTTGGATAAATCCAATTGGAAAACCTATCGCTTTGATGAAATAGTTAAGAATATTTCCGAACGTGTAGATCCGAACAATACAGATTTAACCGTATATATTGGTCTTGAACATATTGATTCTGAGTCACTTCACATCAAGCGACATGGCACTCCTGACGATGTAAATGGCACAAAACTAAAGTTTTATAAGGGCGATATTATTTTTGGTCGCCGTCGTGCTTATCAGCGTAAAGCTGGGATAGCAACTTCTGATGGTTTTTGTTCCGCACATGCCTTGGTACTACGAGCTAATCCTGATGTAATAGACTCTGAACTGTTTCCATTTTTCTTGCATTCTGACTTGTTTATGAATCGAGCAATTGATATTTCTGTTGGGTCATTATCACCAACAATTAATTGGGGCACTCTTAAACATCAAGAATTTACAATTCCACCGATAGAAATTCAGCTAGAGGTAATTAAATTACTATTAGCATCAGATGATTTAGTTCAAAGTGAAACGTTACTTTTAAATAATTTAGAACTATACAAATCATCATATTTAAAAGATTTGTTTTTGGGTCATATCAGGCTTAACAACAAAAGTTCTAAATTTAAAAAAACGTCGCTAGGAGATATTCCAGAAAATTGGACTGTAAAAAAAGTTGGAGAAATAGCAAAAGTTATTAGAGGTTCATCCCCAAGGCCTAAAGGAGACCCTAGATATTATGGCGGTGAAATACCTCGATTAATGGGAGCTGATGTAACTAGGGATGGAAAGTATGTAACTCCAAAAATAGATTTCCTTACTGAAGCCGGAGCTAAGTTGAGTAGACCCCTGCAAAAAGGGGCTCTTGTTATGATATGTTCAGGAAATGTAGGCCTTTCGTCCTTTCTTGCTGTTGATTGTTGTATACATGATGGCTTTATTGCATTTACAAATTTGTCAGGCGAGTGTGATCCCGATTTTCTTTATTACACTTTTAACTCTCAATTACAAAGATTGTTTCAAAATGCGACTCATGGTGGCGTTTTTACTAATTTGACAACCGATATAATTAAGAACTTTGAAATAGTAATACCTCCTTCTAACGAACAAACATTTATTGGTTTGGAGGTATCCAAACAAGACAGATTAATCTCTGAGTTTAAAAATAAAAGCAAAAATACAAATATATTATTGAGTAGTTTATTAAATAAGGTGTTTTAGGTATGGGATTTACCGAATTAAATAGTGTGGAACACTACATCATCCATCAAATGAGCGGCGTTAACTTAAACTTGAATGAAGTAAGTGAACTTCATGGTCAGTATGGTATTCAATGGCAATATAAATCACCTGATGAGCTTGGTCGTGGTGTTAATGAAGTGTTGGTTGAATCTGAATTTGTTAAGGCATTAGTTCGCCTTAATCCTGAGATTGAAGCTAACGCTAGCTTGGCAGATGA
>JABSPN010000045.1 GCA_013214425.1 Flavobacteriaceae bacterium
TTATAGTCGAGGTATTACGGTACATTACATTGAGAGAGGGTGAAGATCAACAGTAATTCCAAAGTTGTACATAAAATTAGGAGTTTTAAATAGCATTAAAAAGACTGATTATGTACTAAAAAGGTCTTAAAAATTATATTTAAATAAAATTTGAAACGATGAAAATAGTAAAGCCTATTATCCTAGGATCTGCAGTATTATTTTTAGCAGGATGTGGTCCTACTAAAATGATTGAAACTCCTAAAGAAAACATTGATAACTTACCGCTTAAGGTTTCTGATTTATCTGACAATCAGATAGATGAATGGAGTCATTATGATTTGGCAACAGACACTATTCCTGGAATGAGTGTAAATAAAGCTTATGATTTCCTTAAAGGGAAGAAAAGTAAATCTATTGTTGTTGCGGTAATCGACTCTGGAATCGATATTGAACATGAAGATTTAGATGATGTGATCTGGACTAATAAAAATGAGATCGCTGGAAACGGTAAAGACGATGATAACAATGGTTATATCGATGATGTTCACGGATGGAATTTCTTAGGTGATATCACAACTGAAAATCTTGAATTTGTAAGAATTCTTAAGGATAAAACTTTAGCTAATGCTACTACTGTAGCGCAAGCTCAAAAAGAATTTGACAAAGATCATGGTGAAGCGATGCAAAATAAGACTCGTTACGAGCAAACCTATCAACAAGCTTCTAGTGCTCACAAAGAAATTAGCGCTCACCTAAAGAAAGAAGATTATACTCCTGAAGAAGTAAAAACTATTACTGATGCTAAACTTGAACAAAGCAAGAATGTAATTCAGCAAATGTTTGGTTTTTCTGGAGGAGAGCCAATCCCCGGTTTGTTAGAGAGATTAAAAGGTGGGATTGATTACTTCGCTAGTCAATTAAACAATCACTTAAATATGGACGGTAAATTCAGAGATGTTTTAGGTGATAATCCAAATGATATTAACGACACCAAGTATGGTAATAATAATGTTATTGGGCCAGATAAAGACGAAACTTTACACGGAACTCACGTAGCAGGAATCATTGCTGCTGAAAGAAACAACGGTAAAGGAATGAATGGTGTTGCTAATAATGTAAAAATTATGGCGGTTAGAGCTGTGCCAGATGGTGATGAGTACGATAAAGATATTGCTTTAGCTATTCGTTATGCAGTAGATAATGGTGCAAAAGTAATCAATACAAGTTTTGGTAAATATTATTCTCCTCACTCTCAATGGGTAAGAGATGCTATTACATATGCAGGTAAGAAAGACGTGCTTATCGTAAATGCAGCTGGTAATGAAGGATTAGATTTAGATACTAAAAATGTATACCCTAATGATCAGGTTGATAACGGAAAAGAAGTGTCTAATACGTTCTTAACAGTTGGTGCTTTAAATTATAAGTACGGACCCGAAATGGTGGCGACTTTCTCTAACTACGGAAAAATCAATGTAGATGTATTTGGTCCAGGAGTAAAAATCTACTCTACTGTTCCAGATAACAAGTACAAACGTTTACAGGGAACATCAATGGCTTCTCCAAATGTAGCTGGTGTTGCTTCTTTAATTAGATCTTACTATCCTAGTTTAAAAGCTTCTCAGGTAAAAGAGATTCTTATGAACTCTGGAACTGAAGTTAAGACTAATGTAATTTTAGGAGGAGATAAGTCTAACAAGAAGGCTTTTAATGAAATTACAACTTCAGGAAAAATGGTTAATGCTTACAATGCGTTAAGAATGGCCGATCAACTTTCTAAATAATTTCATAAAAAATATAGTAAAACCTCATCAATTGATGAGGTTTTTTTATTTTTATGCCACTTCTGATTTAGAATTGCTCAATAAAAAGAACGTTATTTTTTCAATAGATGAAAAAGAAAAACCAAGTATAGCCTTAGCTACAGTTTGTTTTTATTTTTAAATATCTGGATGAAAGCCCACATTTTTAAGTTAATTTTAAGTCGGAAGAGGTATTGTACTCTTTAAAATCAAAAAAATGAAACATGCTTTATTAATTTTTATTTTCGCTGCGTTTGTTTATTCTTGTGCTGCTCAAGATGCTGCCAAGTCTTCAAAAAATTCTAATCCAGGATATTGGCAACAACATGTCGATTATAAAATGGAAATCGACATGGATGTTGAATCACATCAGTATAATGGAAAACAAGAGTTAATTTACACCAATAATTCTCCTGATGTCCTTAGCAAAGTGTATTATCATTTATACTTTAATGCCTTCCAACCTGGAAGTGAAATGGATGCCAGGTTACAAAGTATTCCTGATCCTGACGGGAGAATGACTACCAATACTGGAACTAAAGAAAATCCGAATAGAGTAAGCAGAATATCTTTATTAAAACCTAATGAAATTGGTTATATCAAGGTATCAAAACTTACTCAGAACGGAAAACCTGTATTACACAAAACTGTGGGTACTATTTTGGAAGTAACACTAAATGATCCTATTCAACCTGGACAAAAGGCCACCTTTAATATGGAGTTTGATGCTCAGATTCCGTTACAAATTCGTCGTTCTGGAAGAGATAATAGAGAAGGTATTGCTTATTCGATGACACAATGGTTCCCTAAGTTAGCTGAATATGATTTCGAAGGATGGCATGCACATCCGTATATCGCCAGAGAGTTTCACGGTGTTTGGGGTAACTTTGATGTAAAACTAAAAATCGATAAAGATTATATTGTTGGGGGTACTGGTTATCTGCAAAATCCTAATGACGTTGGTCATGGTTATGAAGATTCAGGTGTAAAAGTAAAAATAAAAGGAAAGAAAATCACCTGGCATTTTATCGCTCCCAATGTACACGATTTTACTTGGGCTGCAGATCCGAATTACAAGCACGATATTGCTGTGGGTCCTAGCGGAGTAAAATTGCATTTCTTATATAGAAAAGACAAGCCAGAAATTCAGGAAAACTGGAAAAACTTACAGTCTAAATCTGTTGAGTTAATGGATTTCTTCAATAAAGCTATTGGACCTTACCCATGGAAACAGTATTCTATTATTCAAGGAGGTGATGGTGGAATGGAATACGCCATGTGTACCTTAATTACTGGAGAAAGAAAATTTGGAAGTCTTGTGGGTGTAACTGCTCATGAAATGGCTCATGCCTGGTTCCAGCATTTACTTGCTACAAACGAATCAAAGCATGAGTGGATGGATGAAGGAATGACTTCTTTTATTTCTGATATGGCGATGAATCAAGTCATGGATCAAAAGAAAGACAATCCTTTTGAAGGAGCTTACAGAGGATATCAGTACTTGATTTCTACAGGAAAAGAACAACCACAATCAACACATGCAGATCGCTATCATGAAAACATGCCGTATGGAGTCTCTGCTTACAGTAAAGGAGAAATTTTTTTAGCACAATTAGGATATATAATCGGACAGGAAAACCTGATGAAAACATTAAACGAGTATTACAATCAATGGAAATTCAAACACCCTACTCCAAACGATTTTAAAAGGGTCGCAGAAAAAGTGTCTGGTTTTGAATTAGATTGGTATTTAACCGATTGGACCTTAACAACCAATACCATCGATTATAGTATCAACGAAGTAACTATTGAAAACAACCAAACTAAAGTGACTTTGGAACGTAAAGGGGCAATGCCAATGCCTTTGGATGTTTTTGTAGTTTATGAAGACGGTACTCAGGAAACTTATTACATTCCATTACGTATGGCAAGAGCTCAAAAGAGCAACCCATATGAAAATTTAAAAAGAACTGTAATTGATGATTGGGCCTGGGCTTATCCAACATATGAGTTTACTATCCCAAAAAACAATGTAAAGGCAATAGTAATTGATCCTTCTAACTTAATGGCTGATGTTGATAAAACCAACAATGCTTACGAAAAGAATTAATAGCCAAATAAACAATATAGATTAAAACAGTTATCGTTTGATAACTGTTTTTTATTTTTACCATATGGAGACAACTTTCCCGAAAATAGAAAAACTGAAAAGCAAAAAGCTCATTGAGACTTTATTTGCTGAAGGAAAGTCGTGTTCAAAATATCCGCTTAGAGTTGTGTATGCTCCTGTCGATTTCGAAGACGATGTTTCCTTAAAAGTGGGAGTCTCTGTAAGTAAAAGAAACTTTAAAAAAGCCGTAGATCGTAACCGTATCAAAAGACTCATACGAGAAACATATCGCTTAAATAAGCATATCATTTTTAACAACTTAGAGCAAAAATATGTTTGTATGTTTTTGTATCTTGGTAAAGAAAAACCTGAGTTTAAGAGCTTAAATAAAAAAATGGAAGGGTTATTGCATGACTTACATGACATAATCATTTCAAAAACAGAAGAAAAATAGTTGTCCCATGAAAAAGATATTTAGAAAAAGAATCATCGTATCCGTTTTAGCCATCGGAATACTATTCACTACAACAAGCTATAGAAATGATTTCTTTGAAATTGCCAAACAAATAGAGATTTTCACCACTCTCTTTAAAGAGCTCAACATGAATTATGTTGATGAAACGAATCCAGCAGAATTGATGGATACCGCTATTAAAGGAATGTTGAATGATTTGGATCCGTATACGCGTTTCCATAACGAACAAGATGTTGAGGCCTATAAAATCAATAATTCTGGCGAATATACTGGAATTGGGGCTGCCATCAGAAGAAAAGATGGCCGTTTATTCATTACCGAACCTTATAAAGATTATCCTGCCGATAAAGCTGGGTTAAAAGCTGGTGACGAAATCATTAAAATTGGTGACGTCCTTGTTTCTGATTTCAAAGAAGATGCCGGTACTTTATTAAAAGGAGCTCCTAATTCTAAGGTTGATGTTACGTATTTAAGACAAGGCAAACAATATAAAACCACTTTGACAAGAGCTGGAATTGATGTAGATGCTGTTCCCTTCTATGAATTAATTGATGGGGAAATTGGTTATGTTGTACTTCAGAAATTCAACAGAAAAGCTTCGGCTCAAACAAAAGAAGCAATCGTTAAATTAAAAGAGCAAGGTGCTAAAAAAATTATTCTTGACTTGAGAGGCAACCCAGGTGGATTATTAACAGAAGCTGTCAATATTGTTGGCTTGTTTGTTCCTAAAAACACATTGGTTGTGACTACAAAGTCTAAAGTAAAAAAGTTTAATAAAACCTATTACACTAAAAACGATCCTTTAGACACTCAAATTCCTTTAGCCGTATTGATTAACGGGAGAAGTGCTTCGGCAAGTGAAATTGTTTCGGGAGGATTACAAGATTTAGATCGCGCTGTTGTGGTCGGTTCTAGAAGTTTTGGCAAAGGATTAGTTCAAAGACCAAAACAACTTACTTACGGAACTCAATTAAAAGTGACTATTTCAAGATACTATACGCCTTCTGGAAGATGTATTCAGGCCTTAGACTATTGGAATAGAGATAAAGACGGTAAGGCTGTTAAAGTTGATGAGAAAAACTACAAAGAATTTAAAACGAAAAGCGGACGTTCGGTTTTCGATGGAGGGGGTGTAGATCCTGATATTAAAGTCGCAAATGCGAAATACTCTAACATTACTAAGGCTTTGTTATCTGAACAAGCGATCTTTAATTATGCCACTGAGTTTTACTATAAAAATGAAGTCGAAAACTTGGAAGGTTTTACTTTTACAAATACGCACTACTCTGACTTCAAAAGTTTCTTAAAAAGAACTGATTTCACTTATGAAACCAATACTGAAAAACTATTGAAAAAAGCCCTTGAAGCTTCAGAAAAAGATGAACTCAAAATCTCAAGTGATTATAATACACTTCTGGCCAATCTGAACAAAGAAAAAATAGCTGCTTTAGATACGTATCAGAACGAAATTAAAGAATTGCTTGAAGATGAGATAATTAAGCGTTATTTTTACAAAGATGGTTTATACAACTATCATTTACTAAACAACATGACTATTAAAGAAGCGAAAGCTATTTTAAATAATCCTTCGCTTTATGAAAAAACCCTGAAATAAAATGATACGATTTTTATTCCTTGTTTGCACACTATTTATATCACTATCCTATGCTCAGGAAAAAAGAGAGTATAGTGTTTATTTTGAAACCGCAGAATATACATTAACTCCTGATGAAGAATCTAGCTTCAATGATTTTGTGGACAAACTCGATTTTAAAAAAATTACTCATATCTCTATTTATGGTTACACAGACGATGTAGGCTCAACTGGCTATAATAAAAAGCTGTCTGTAGATAGAGCCACTTATATTCAGGAATACCTTATTGAAAAAGGGATTGACAAAAAGAACTTTAATACGGTAAAAGGAAAAGGAGAAATTCTTCTAAAAAGTGCAGGAGAAATTGAAACCGATATCGAACGCGGATTCAATAGAAAAGTACTGATCGAAGTTTCCCTAAAACGTACCGAAGAAGAGATTAATAAACGCTCTATCACCTATAAATTTGAACAAGATTTAAAAGTTGGGGATGTGATCACGCTTGAAAACCTCCTTTTTAAAGAAGGGTATGCCAAAATTAAGCCTCATTCGTATACGCACTTAAGAGCTTTGGCTAAAGCGCTTAAGGAAAGAAAAGATATTTTCTTCGAAATAAGAGGTCATGTTTGCTGTACGCGCTTCGGTAGAGATGCAATTGATCGAAAAACTAAAAAAAGAAATCTTTCTACTGCAAGAGCCAAATATGTGTATGATTTCCTTGCTAAAAATAAAATTTCCAAGCATCGTATGCGCTACAAAGGAATGCGTAGAAAATTTCCGCTTGGAAAAGGAGAACAATTTGATCGTAGAGTTGAAATTGTAATTGTAAACTTTGCCCAAAAACGCAATGTGAGAGAAAAGAAAAAATAATGAAAATCAACTGGATTTATGTCATAATCTTTGCTTTAGGCTTTACTTCTTATGGCCAGAATTTCCATTATGTCAATGCTGAAAATGGACTTATCGTTAGAGACGAACCAAGTAAATCGGCTAATCGTGTGGGCAAACTCCCTTATGGAACTCAAGTTGTTATTAAGGAGTACTCCGGAAATAAGTTCTCCATTCAAGATGATGGACAAACCATTACTGGAGAATATGTTTTAATCTCTGGATATGATAATACCGAAAACATTTCAGGATATATTTTTAGTGGTTATTTGACTACTGAAAGACTAAAGCAAAAATCAACTTTAGTGCTCAATGATGTTGTGATTAATTTTTATTCTAATTCTCCCTGGGCTTTTGAGAATAAAAAGAAATACTCTGCCTTAACCTATATTGAACTTGGTGATAATACAGAAGATGTTCAGATAAAAATTGCCGATAAAAACTACAAAAAGGTTGCTATTTTTCAGCGTTATGAAACTAGCCTAACGGTGATGAATGATGGTCCGCACTGTGATCTCACCGAATGGAAACATTACAATTCTAAATGGATTGAATTGTCTAAAAAAGATGATGATGCCAACGCATTTATAAGTCATACTATTGAAGATGGAGACTATACCAGGTTTATTGATGTTACTCTCGATGATGTCAAAGATGCCGTAAAAGAACATTGTGGTGAAGACTGGTATGACCATATGAAAAATATCAAAACAATCTCTGAATATCCTATGGCAATTTCCATAAGTAGGGTCTTCTTTAAGATTGTAATTACTCGTCAAGACAATACCACTTCAGAAAAAATTATTACCTGTATGATCCCTATGGGTTGCTAATAAAAAAGCACCTCAATAACTGAGATGCTTTTTTGATCAACACTTAAATAGTTGTTTAGTTTCTTATTTAATGAGTTTTACCTCAACTCTTCTGTTCTGAGCTCTTCCTGCTCTTGTAGGAGTTAAAACCATAGGTTTAGATTCTCCAAAACCAACAGCAGTTAATCTATCAGCAGCAATTCCATTAGCAATTAACCAATCTCTCACAGCATTCGCTCTTCTTTCAGATAATAATTGGTTGTTTTTTGCAGAACCCACACTATCTGTATGACCTTCTATTGAAAACTTAGCTCTTGGGTATTTTTTGAAGATCGCATTCATCGCTTCTAATACTGGAATCGTATCATCTTTAAAAGACGACTTTCCAGAATTAAATAATATGGTCTTCGCATAATTATTCAATGTAGCAATCTCCTCTTCTGTAATCTCTGGACACCCATTATTAGCAACAGTTCCAGGGGTATCTGCACACTGGTCGTCTTTATCTAATACACCATCACCATCTTTATCAGGATATGGACAACCATTATTAGTCGCTGGACCCGATTCGTTAGGACAACCATCTTCAGCGTCAGTGATTCCATCGCTATCAGCATCAGGACATCCGTTTAATTCTTTTAATCCTGGTGTGTTTACACACGCATCGTTAGGATCGGCTACACCGTCACCATCGGTATCTTTACAGCCATTAAATTCAGCAGTTCCTGGGATTTCAGGACACGAATCTTCACTGTCTTGAATTCCGTCTCCATCTGTATCAGGACACCCATTAAATTCTTTTAAACCCGGAGTTTCCGGACATTCATCGTCTTCATCCTTTACACCATCTTTATCAGAATCCTTAGCCCCTAATGTATGAATCACACCAATAACGTTTTGGAAGTGATTGGTTTCTCCTTCGTTTGTGAGGTTATTTACTGAATTTGAGATGAGTAATTGATCGTCTGCAAAATTAACCTTGTAAACAGACTGCACTTTAATTCCCCATTGTTCAGCAATCCAGAAATTGATCCCTAAACCTCCACCTGCAGAAAATGAAAACTCATCAGATAACCAGTTCGCACCTCCCTGACCTCTTAAATATGGGTCTATCCATTTAGCTCCATCATATAGCGTGTTGATGTGAAAATTCAATCCTAAATCTGCTGAAACATAACTTTCGTCGGTTAAGTCATCTTCTAAAAAGATAATATTGTCTTCTCCGTCTCCTAAGTTGTTAAACTGATTGATACTAGAATACGATCCAGACACATCAATCACAACTCCACTTCCTATATAGCGTCCAATAGTTAAATGAGAGATTGAAGGAACCATGTTCCATTGATCTTTTGCATTAAAGAACTCATTGAAAATGGGTGTTTCATTATTGTGGTTTGTGAATGATCCTTGGTTACCGGCAGAATAATAGTTAATCGCATTGGCTCCAACAGTAATCGCCCAAGGATGCTCTTCATTTTGTGCGTTTACATTGCCAACCACTAATACTACTAGCAATGAAAATACACTTAGAAAGGTATTTTTCATAAAATAAAATGTTTAATAAAATTTCCTCAAATGTAGGTTGTAATTAAAAAATCATAACATTTTTTATATGAAAAAAACGTTAAGGTGACTTTTGTTAATCTCGTAACATCGCAATATGAGGGATCCCGTCTTCTAAATATTCCTCTCCTTCACAATAGAAACCATGGGATTCGTAAAACTTCTTAAGATAAGTTTGCGCAGAAATCTTAATGGGTTTTTGGGTTGAAAAAGTTGCAATTGCCTTTAATGTTTCTTCTATAAGCACATGTCCATAACCATAAGCTCTTTCGCTTTCTTTGACCACAACTCGACCAAAGCTAACTTTATCAAAATAGTCTCCTGCTTTAAATACTCGAGTATAGGCAACCAGTTCCTCTCCTTTATGACCTAAAACATGAATTGCCTTTTTGTCTTTTCCGTCTACATCTTGATACACACAATCTTGTTCAACCACAAAAACTTCGCTTCGTAATAAAAGCAAGTCATGCAATTCATCAGTAGTTAATTCTGAAAATGTTTTGACAGAAAATTGTAGCATTAGCAACTAATTTTATCAACTCTTCTTAAGTGTCTTCCGCCTTCAAACTCGGTGTCTAAAAAAGTCTCGACCATTTGCTTAGCTTGTTGCATAGAAGTGTAGCGCGCTGGGATACTTAAGATGTTAGCATCATTATGTTCTTTTGCTAACTGTACAATTTCTTTTGTCCAGCAAAGAGCAGCTCTTACATTTGGATACTTATTAGCCGTCATCGAAACACCATTTCCGCTACCACAAATTAAAATTCCTATATTTGCAGTGTTATCATTAACATCTTTTGCTACTTTGTGAGCAAAATCAGGATAATCAACGCTATCACTAGCGTCTGTCCCATGATTGATTATTTCTAAGCCTTTTTCCTCCAAAAGCTTAATAATTTCAAACTTGTAATCTGTTCCGGCGTGATCATTCCCAATAGCAACTTTCATGATGTAAAAATTAAGATGTTTCTGAACACAAAAATAATGTATTTAAACATTAATTAACTTATTGCTGAATGTAATTTTGTACTTTTCAAAAAAGTTAACTACAAGCACCTTATATGGCTTGATATTCAGTACAAAAAATGAAATGATAAAATGAGAAGAAAAAAGAAAAAAAGGAATAATAAAATTCCTAACCTAACTAACACACTACTTAAAATATTTAAAAAGCATCCCAAGCAAACTTTTAACTATAAACAACTTGCATCAAAACTTGGTGTAGATGACCCAAGTAGCAGAAACCAGATCATTAAAAAACTAAGGCAACTTCAGATGAAAGAAAAAATCGCAGAGGTTGAACGAGGAAAATTTAAATTGATCGCTCTCGATAATTCTTACTACACAGGAATTGTCGATGTGGGAGGAAAAGGAAATGCTTATGTGATTTGTGAAGAGTTAGACGATGATATTTTTATTCCGAAAAATAACTTGAACAAAGCCTTCGACGGAGATGAAGTAGAGGTTTATGTATACAGAAGAAGAAGAAATAACAAACTGGAAGGGGAAATCGTCAACGTGATTGAACGCGCCAAGACTGAGTTTGTTGGTGTGCTTCAATTGCATAAAAACTACGGATTTGTTACCTCACAAAATCCTAAAATGTATGTCGATATTTTTATTCCGAAGAATAAAATAAAAGATGCTGAAAACGGTGATAAAGTGTTGGTTGAAATTGTTGATTGGCCAGAAAAAGCCGATTCTCCTTTTGGAAAAATAAAGCAGGTCTTAGGAAAGCCTGGAGAACACAATACAGAAATTCATGCGATTCTTGCTGAATATGGATTGCCGTATGAATTCCCTGACGAAGTAGAAACTTATGCCAATAAAATAGATACGTCTATTAAAGCCGCTGAAATTGCGAAACGTAGAGACATGAGAACTGTTCCTACTTTTACCATCGACCCAAAAGACGCTAAAGATTTTGATGACGCACTATCGTTTCAAATCTTAGAAAGTGGGAATTATGAAATCGGAATTCATATTGCAGATGTATCGCATTATGTGACTCCTGGAACCATTCTGGACGATGAAGCTTTTGAAAGGGCTACTTCTGTTTATTTGGTAGATCGTGTCGTGCCTATGCTTCCTGAAATATTGAGTAACGGAGCTTGTTCTTTACGACCAAACGAAGAAAAATATACTTTCTCTGCAGTCTTTGAAATGAACAACAAAGCGGAAATCAAAAATCACTGGTTTGGAAGAACGGTAACCTATTCTGATAGACGCTTTGCCTATGAGGAGGCTCAGGCTATTATTGAAAATAAAAACAATGTTATTCCTGAAGAGGTTTCACTAACAGGGAAACCTTATGAAGTGGAAGAGCACATTGCACATGCGATTCTTACGCTCGATACCTTGGCAAAAAAGATGAGAGCGAAAAGAATGCGAGAGGGCGCCATTTCTTTTGATAAAGTAGAAGTAAAGTTTACTTTAGATCAAGAAGCAAATCCGACTGGAGTCTTCTTTAAAACATCTAAAGATGCTAATAAGCTGATTGAGGAGTTCATGCTTTTGGCGAATAGAAAGGTGTCTGAGTTTATCGGAAAGCAAGGAAAAACTTTTGTGTATCGTATTCACGACGAGCCAGATTCTGAAAAGCTTGGAAATCTGCAAAATGTGATTGCTCGATTTGGTTATAAACTCGATTTTAGAACACCTAAAACCATTACCTCATCATTAAATAAACTCTTACATGATGTTCAAGGGAAAGGAGAGCAAAATTTAGTAGACACTTTAGCGATTCGATCAATGAGTAAAGCTGAATATT
>JABSPN010000450.1 GCA_013214425.1 Flavobacteriaceae bacterium
TAATTTATTCAATATTGATAGGCGGTTGTATTGCCATAATTTATTTCTGGAATAAATCTATGTATAAAAAATATCTAGTAGAAACAAGTAATAATTAAAGACATCGACCAGCCAACAACACCTATACGCAATACCCTTCGGGATACTGCACATAGCTAAACCGTTAGGTTTAATAACAACAATGCAAGAATCATTTTGGAAAATATCAACGAATACTAAAACTGAGGATAAGTGTCGTAAGATTCTGAAACAGGTTTTGACAAAGCTAAACTGTTCTGACATAGAAGTAAATTATGAGTCACATTTGGACACGAAAGAATATTCAGGGAGTTTTAATTTAATGTTTGACTGCAATTCAAAAGAAGAACTAATGTTTATGATTATAAGATATGGACAGTTAATTGGATATGATTGGGAATTAAATGGTTCAATCGAAACTCAAACTGCAGCCTATTCAAGACGGTGTTCAATTTCGGGGGTTGATATGGCTGAATGGCATATTGATATTCCAGATGAATGGAGATAATAAAAACTAAACCTAACACCACCTAAGCTGCATTAAAACGCAGCTTTGCAAATGATAGCAAATAAAATATGGAATTAAAATAAATAAATTTGGCTAAGTGCTTAATCGAAAGTTTATTACTTTTAATTCCCGTACTAACCATAGCCGAGACCGTTGTTCGTTAGCTTAAAAAACATAACAACCACTAAAAAAAATAAAAAATGAAAGCAGTTCTTACCTCACTTTTCTGTTTTGCACTGACTATGATAAGTTTTGCACAAAACAACAACACTGACACAATCCAACATATGACATTTAAAGGAGTGCCTATTGACGGGACACTAAATGAATATGTTTCTAAAATGAAACAAAGTGGATTCACTTTAATTCGAACAGAAGATGGTGCCGCAGTGCTAAAAGGTGAATTTGCAGCTTATAAAGGTTGTATAATCGGAGTTTCAACTTTAAAAGGGAAAGACCTTGTAAGCAAAATAACAGTCCTTTTTCCCGAACGAGAAACTTGGTCATCTCTTTCATCAAACTATTTCAATTTAAAAGAATTGTTGACTGAAAAATATGGAAAGCCAACGAAGGTTGTTGAAAAATTTGATACTTCTTTAAAACCTGACGATGATGGTGACAGAATGTACGCGGTTAAAAGGGACAATTGTAAATACGATACGACTTATGAATTGGAAAATGGGAGTATCCAAATTTCAATTGACCATCATAGTGTATCGAGATGTTTTGTTAAGCTTACATATATTGACAAAATTAATAGCGAGAAAGTGAGACAAAAAGCAATTGACGACCTTTAAAAATTAAAAGCCGAACGCACAACAATTTGTATATTGCATATGCTCCCTTTGTGAAGCAAACGCAACATACAACAACCGTTGGTTGCAATTAAAGAAAAATAACATTAATGAAAAAACCTAAAAATGAAATTGAATTCAAGACTTGGCTTAAAACTGAGTTAGGTTTTGACGTTAATGAGAAGTATGAATATTATTTTGAAACGGTAGTAAAAAAACTAAAAACTGATTTCGAAAACTCTGTTTTTTGGACAACGCTACTAAGCGAATTAAATGAAATAAATGATAAATACTTTACAAAAACAGGTGTTCATCTGTTAATTCCGACTAATAAGCCTAAAGTTTACACTAAAAGCTTGAATTCTGTTATTATAAAGTCATACAGGAAAAATATTCTAAATAATTCTGAATTTCCGAACCCACCAAAAAATGGATGGATTACACCAGACAATTGGTTTGAGAGTATTAACGATATTATTAGAACTACAATTACTGTAAAATATCTTGATGGTGTTGAATTCATTATTAATGAAATATCAACCTTGTGTGATAATCACACATTGAGTTTTGCTTCTTCATTCGAAGCAAGAGAGGAAGGATATTATGCAGCTCATAGTGGAGTTAAAATTCCTTTTTCTATACCAGATTTGAATTTTTCCCCAATATCAAAATCGATAAATATTGAAATTCAAGTCACGACCCAAATACAGGAAATAATAAAAACTCTATTGCATAAACATTATGAGGAAAAAAGAAAAATTCTTTTACCTAAAGATTACAAATGGCAATGGGACCACAAAAGTCCTGAATTTATACCTAATTACTTAGGACATATAGTTCATTACGTAGAAGGTATGATAATAGAAATTAGAGATAAAGAAAATTAAAATTATGTTAGAAAAATTTGAAGACTATTTAGGACAACTGCCTTTAACAAGAGCCATTAAAGGTAGAATAGAAGAAGTAATTAATCTGAATATGAAAATTAAGGAACTTGACATCCAAGATATTTTCATATGTGAATTAAAAAATGAAGAAGGTTCGAGAACCTATACTTCCTTGTGGCTTTTTACAAAAACTCATAGTATTGAATGTAAAAATTTCTTGACTCAAAATGACTTTGATATTGTTCCTCACTTAAATAGAATTGGATACTGCTCAATTTCGCCAACTAACTACAATTTTGAAGAAGC
>JABSPN010000451.1 GCA_013214425.1 Flavobacteriaceae bacterium
TTGCATGGATTTACATAATTGAACGGCGAGCCTGAACTCCATATCACACTGAACTATCACGCGAGACTGTTTATGACAAACGTGAAATTACAACAAGGTGTTAAAATATTAATTGGCCTGACTAAATGTATTGTCAAAATACTGTTGATGGAAACCAATGTGGATGGTTATTAATGAATGTTCCGCAGACACCTATTGGAGGAACTGTAGAAATTGAAGTAACAGAAGAGCAAAAAGAGCGATACTGTATTAACGGACATGAAGTTGGAGTAGATGACTTCATGTGTATGGAATGTGGAGCTGATATTGTAGAAAATCCTACAACTTCAGAAGAAGAAACTGTCAGGACAATTGATGAATATACCATTGTCGAAAGTATCAAAATCTCCAATGCAACCAAAGAGTGTTTTTTAATAAAAGATGAACAAGAACAATTTTATTTTTTAACGCTTTACCATAAAGATTTTGAACCAGATAAAACGATTTATGATGTACTTGAAAAATCAGATGTAGATCATGTTGCTCAGTTGATTAAAACTGGCTATTGGGAAGATCGTTTTTTTGAAGTTACAGAACGAATCTTGGGAGGTTCTATCTGTAAGATTGGATATCTCGATGAAGATCGGCTTGAAAAAATGGTTGATGAAATAGGTAGAGCGTTACGCGATTTTTCAGATTCGGGAATTCGACACAGAGATTTGTGTCCAAACAATATTTTAATCAGAAATAAGGATAGCTTCGATTTGGTGGTAATCGATTTTAGTTCGGCGCGTCTTTCAGATTATGATTTGGATACAGATACACCCTTAGAGCTTACAAGATATACAGCTCCAGAAGCAATTATTGGAGGTGTAAGCCCGGCGTCTGATTGGTGGAGTTTGGGAATGATTGTATTGGAGCAAATTACCAAAGGAGATTTTTTCAAGAAGATCAATGATAAGGCTTTTATGATCCATTTGGTCACAAGAGGAGTACAATTGCCTACCAATATTAATGAGAGATTTTAGCCTTTGTTGCAAGGACTTTTATGCAGAGACCCTTTAAAACGTTGGAATTGGACTCAAGTTGAAAAATGGTTGAACAAAGAATTTGTTGAGCTACCAGCAGAAATCGCAACACCCATAAGTCAGCAAAGTGGAAATACCATACAATTGGGTGATACCATTCACACAAATCCCAGTTATTTTGCATTATCTACTGCTGAAGAAACCAATTGGGAACAAGGCCTGTCCTTATTTTTATCTGGAGAGATGGCCAATTGGGTGAAAGAAACTTTAAAAGATAAAAAGCTTACATCAACATTGCGCAATCTTCGATCTTTAGAAGATATTGAGTTGGAATGGCGATTTTCTCTTGCTCTGATGCATTTGAATGACTCACTACCCTTAACATGGAGAGGTCAGATTATTATTCCCGCCTGGTTACTGAGTAATCCAATCACGGCAACTGAGTTGATAGAAGGAAGAATTCCTGAATATTTAGAAGATATGGATCGGGAAAAGTGGTTGGTGAATTTAAAATCAAGAAAGCAATACATCACAAGAAAAGCAAAAAGCCTAGACATCAATTTAAATAAAGACAAGTTCGACATTAATACATTGAGTACATCACGAGTTCGGCTCAAAACGGAAATGGATCTTTTGCGTCAGCTTTTTCCAGATGCCACCAACATGAGTCTTTCCAACCTAATCGGAGATATTCGATTGAGTGAAGAAGATTTAATCTTGATCATTAGTGCAAATCGCGATCAATTTATTACACTGGAAAATCTCATTGAGCATGCTACACGATTAGCAAAACGATATGATATTAAAGTCAAAGAAAATTTTTATAGGGAAATGTTAGTTAAAACTAGATTGGAAATCTATGAATTACTCATGGAACATCTGGAAGGTTTTTCTAAAAGTGAAAATGATGCGTTGAATCGATGGGCAGATCAATTTCGAATTGAGAAAAGATTATCTCTCATACAATCTATTTTGTGCTTGTCATTATCTAAGGATCAGTGGGTCACACCACCCAAGCATGAATATGCTTCCAGTTTGTTGCATTTCTATGAAAAGAAGATTGTACATGCCTCATCAAGAGGACCGTTGGTTCGATTGATTATTTCAACTCATTCAGCAAGAATTGATATGAACGAATTAGGGACATCCTTGAAGCCTGCTGAAAAAATCCTTCAAAAGATCATCAATAGATCTTCCAGCACAGAAGATATTGATCCCAGAGCGTTCAGTGAAAATGAACTGTTGGAACGCAGAACGAGACGAATGCTTTTAAAAGCGGCTAACTTTAAAAGGGATACAGGTTTGGATTCACTTTATTTAGGATTTCCATTTTTGGTGAGTCAATCCAAAACAACGCACCGACCACGTATTTTACCTATTTTGTTATGGCCAGTGAATCTTGCTTTAAAAAATAGAGGAGCGCCAAGATTGGAAATAGGGTTCGATAAAATGCATAGTGAAATTCGTCTAAACCCTGCTTTATCAAGTACTC
>JABSPN010000452.1 GCA_013214425.1 Flavobacteriaceae bacterium
GTGTTTTACAACTTAGAAAAACTTTAGAGTGTATTGCTTTTGCGGCTATTGCGCCAAATAGAAAAGCATATGAGCAATTTAGGAATACTGACTTCACTAAAGATTTTAATGCTAAGAAAATAACAACTCAGTTAAATAAAATTAATAAACACTTTTACCCTAAACCGTTATTACCAGCAGTCCGTGGTAAAGACAATGTTTGGAACCATGCAAAGAAAGAGAGCGGATTCCTTACCCAAAAAAGATTTGAAAAAGTATATGATCGGTTAGGGAAATACCTACATGCTGATAATCCTTGGGGTAATGATAAAGGGTTGTCAAATTTTGCTAATGAGTATCCTTCTTTCGTCAAACAGATTCATGGTTTATTAGCGCTACATGTTACTTCAATTATTACACCTGACTTTAAAGGGGTATGGATAGTTGAATCAGATTCAAATTTTGCAAAAGCAAGAATTATCATTGCAGAAGCTGCTGGGGAATTTGAATTCACCAGCTAACAAGGCAATAAAAAGGGACACGCAACGGTTGGCTGCGCTTCGTTCCTCGCACATTTTAGCCAACTATTACTTAGCCCGTTATTGGGGCGTTAAATTGCTAGGATCATTATGGAACCCGCTGCATATACTTTGATAGGTGCTTTAGGTGGTATTTTTATTACTCAGATGGCTAACTACTTCCTTGAAGATAAAAAATCTGCAAACCAAATTAAGCTCAAAGAATTAGAACTCAAAAAAGTTCGATATCATGAACTCCTTAAAGAAAGGCAAGAGGCTTATTTTAAATACTTAGAAGAAGTTGATAAATTTTATGCTCAAGAAAACCGAGATGATATGGTTCCTTTAGTTAGTCATTTATATAAATCGGTATTGGTTGCTAGTGACGCAACAGCGGCACAAATAAGAGTAGTGTTTAATATTCTGAGAGATGAAGAGTTTGAGGATGGTAACTTTTTAAAGGCTAAAAAGGAACTACTTGATCTAATGAGAAAGGATCTGCAAGAGTAACAATTTAGCAAGTTGCTTAAACGGACAAAAACAGTTGGCTTTTTCTCGATTCTCGCTAATTTCAGCCAACTATTTCGCGCCGCTTAGCGGGACGTTTGGTGTTCTAAAGGTTATATAGAGTATGTGTTTTAAAATAAAAAGAATTAGTAATGATAGTATTGGAACTCATTATGGAGTATTTTTTGATGAAACATTAGTTCATTTTGAATTTAGCCGTTCAGCAGCAGAGTCCATATTAATAGAACTTCAAGCGGGCAAAATTCTTGGAGAAGTAATTACAGCCCGAACTATTTGTATAACTGAAAGTACCCTTCAAATAGAAATTGAATCTCAAAAGAATAAAGTGAGAGTTCTCGAACGACAATTGAGAGAAATGGAGCAAAAGGTTGTAAAGCCCCAAGCAAAGTTAAATGAAGAAAGTAGTGTGAAAAGTCTTTTTCAGCCTTTAAATATCAGTACAAGAAAAATTGAATATGATCCTGCGCTTTACCGTGTAATTGCAAACCTAAGAATAAATGAAATAGTGCAAGTAACCAATCGTAAAGGCTATAAATCGACAATTCATATTACGAATATAACAAAGTTAACTTGGCACCAACTCCAGCTGATAGTTGTAGGGGGAAGTAGCAAATTTGAAAAAATGTATTTGTTGTACAAACAATACAGTACCGAACATCAAGATAACAATGTGTTAAAAGGACTGTGCCTAAGCCGAACAGAGTCCACAGAGCTCCAAGAGTATATTGATATATTCAAAGCTAATGGATTCTCAAAACATACACAAGTTAATGAGAACATAACTGAGCATGGTCTCTGGGATCGCTTTCCTACAATTCGTTCACTCAACGACCATGGAGAGTACAAAGATATTGAAGGTATCGAGCCTAAATACTTTGAAATTGTTTGTTGCATTCTTAATATTTCAGGCGAAGGTGGCCGAGCTTTGGATAACTTCAAGAAGTATTAATTGGCAAATCGAGATTTCTTGCTATAAAAATGTTAAAGCTTACGCAAAAGGAAAACTATGACAGTGTTCATAAATATTATTGGTTTCATCTTTATGCTTGTTTCAGTGTTTCTTTTTGGTCTTAAAGGAATGGCTGTTGAAATGGGGATTGCTGTAGCAGCAAGCTGTGTATTTTTAGCATTTGCAAATCTTGATAAGTTTACAAAATTCAAAGGTGCGGGTTTCGAAGCTGAATTAAGAGACGTTGTAACGGAAGCAAATGCTACAATTCAAGAACTTAAAGAGCTTGCGGATCCACTTATCAGAACTAATTTCGAAATATTAGCTCAAGCTAACCGAATGCAGGGGAGTAACTTTGATAAAACCCATGAATTATTCGATCAACTACAATTACTCCAGCAAAAATTTCAGTTGGATAATGCTCAAATTGAGATATCCAAGAACCGTTACGTTGTTATACACGCATGGGATATGGTGCATGAAATAATTGACGATGTACGGAACGTTGAGTC
>JABSPN010000453.1 GCA_013214425.1 Flavobacteriaceae bacterium
TGCGAAAACGCGGTAGGCGAAGAGGAGTGAATTTCATTGGGTCCTCAGCGATAATAGCACCTCGGTGAGGGGGCTGAGCATTCATGCTGATCAGAAAAATTTTTGTTCCACTCTAAGAAAAATGGACCATGCGACGTAAAATGCTTACACCACAATATACGACCAAATGGCAGGATATACCGAAAGTAAAGTGCTGAGCGCTCTTCGTCATATCTGCAAGGAAATAATGATTTGATCTAGATTATATTGAATCCGCAGAATTGAAAGAAAGTGGTCAAAGTCTCTTGGTGATCACATTTGGGGGATCTGTTACTCTAAGCCATAGCTGGACAAAAGCCTGTTAGATTACTTAATTAGCCTTTATGATTGTGGATTAGAAATTCGACACATGAAAATAGCACCAAGATAAAGCGCCATTAAGCGCTTTATTCATTACCGATTATTTTATCTACATGCAATGTTACAAATCACCAAAATCATCATCAAAGGCACTGCTTATTCCCCAGTCCTTTACCTTAATGAACCCAAGGCCACTTAAATTCGCCGCTTTTAATGCTGCGACTACAGTTTCATGAAAAAGAAACTTTGGGTTTTCATCTAATACAAATATTAATCTCTCTTGAAGCGGAATTTTATCCAACAATTGCTCGTTCAATGATAAAGACTCTAAAATAAAATCATCATCAATATAAGTCCCATCAATTTTAGAGCGGCCTTGATGCATTGCACGGTAAACATTCCAAACATGCATGAAATAATGGTCGCTCCACACCTGTTCACCATTAATGATATCTGCTTGATAGAAATCCACATGCTGAGGGTTAAACGCTTCTATCACTTTTTTGAACTTTTCAGAAACTAACATGTCATTTGTTTTATGAAAATCACAAGGTTTAAAAGTACGCTTACTGCCTTCTATAATTCCCACTTTTCCAGGCCCTCGTACTAACCTTTTTATTGAACGCTGTGAAAGTAGTCGCGCTAAACCTTCATCGCTACTATTAGTTTCACCCAACATGTAATCAGCAGCGCTTCCTGTTTCTGTTAATAAATAATATTCATTATCGTATGTCATGTTATTTTCCTAACCTTAGTGTTCCGCTAAATGGACCTTTACCTAAATTATGATTTCTACTTACGCTACAATCTTGTGCTCTATTATTACCGATTCGTTTCGTGGTAATACCATCAGTATTACAGCACCCTAATGAACTATCAGGTCTATAATCACGGCCGTCCCATGCAATCGTCCACTCAAAACTATCAATATAACCTAATATTTTTTTGCTGTGCTTTTTCATTTGAAATTCAAACTTTGCATTCATTTTTTTAGGGTTATCGGCATATTGGCATAGACTTCCTTTCTCGACTGAATGCTTAACTTGATCAATTAAATCTGTCGTAGCTTTAGTATATCGAAGCTGGCTGCCTTTTTTAGTTTTAAACAATGTCTTTTGAAATGCTTTGATTTTTTGATTGTTTTTTGTATCCTCGTATTCTTCTAAACGAGAAAAAACTACATTACTTTTATTTAATGCCATACCCTGAGTGTGGCTTCCTTTATGTCGCTGCACCTTAAGTTCACAGGCCAGTTCAATATCACCGGGTAAGACAACGCTATTATGTGCTTCATTAATGTCATAATTGAATTTATTAAACAGTATACGCCACGAGTTAACTGAAACTGAGTTGCAAGGAATTACATGATGAACTTCCAGAGATTTATCACCTATAAACCACGGGTGTGTTTCTGGAAACCCAGGTATTTTCTTGCATATACCAGCCTTAAGTGTTGGTTCATCTCGGACATTATTACCATCCCCTAATTTTGGTTTGGTTTTATTTTTACACTTGATATCGTTACAAATAGGGCATGTTTTAGGGAGTTCAGTTTCATTTTTTTCTTGATGCTTATCTTGATTGTGTTGATTGTGCTTGTTTTTGTTTAGTTTACCTATATCCGTGATTATACCGACAGTTTCTTCCAGTAATTTACCCGCTTTTCTGCCCGTCGTTGCGGCAACGGTAATCGCAGCCATTACTGGCGCTCCCACACCACCTGCAAAAGAACCGGCGGCGGTTCCACCTGTAACCACCACATAATCGACCCCAGTTTGAGTGGCCTGAGAAGCCAACACTTCTGTTACTTGATCCGCAGGCTTAGCCTCCAGAAATCTACTGGGTAGACTTGCCAAAATTTTCCTTGCCTCAGGGTCGGATACTATGAGTATCAGCATTTCCATTGACTCTGATGCTTCACTGAGCTGTTCAGTATTACGCTGTTTCCATTCTTTAATGTTTTTTTCTAGCTCGTGGACCTCCCCATATGCGATCGCATTGACTAGGCTGCTGATATCAATGTCAGCCAATTCCATTAGCTCACCAAACTCACCTAAATCGGGAATATACTCTGTCACTCCCGTTCTTAAACCAGAGAATGCGCTTTGACTTTGTTGCCATGAGTGGGCGAGAAGGCTTTAA
>JABSPN010000454.1 GCA_013214425.1 Flavobacteriaceae bacterium
AAAAATGTGAAAGTGTTTGAGAGATTTTTAAGTGTTTTTATTTTTTAGTTTGTATACCAGTATACCTGAATTTTGAAAAACACTACTATCGTATTCCTATTGAATTTTATGTTTATAGAATACTTTCTATACAGATTAAGTTTTTTTTAGGTTCTAAGAGTCTCCATACCTTTTCAATTTTTATTCTATTTCTGGATCCTAATCTATCACTTCAATGAGTTTGGCTAATTCTTTACCATAATCTATAAATGTAATGGTTTCATCTGTTCTCGCCAATTTGATTTTATCAAAAATGACTAATGCCTCACCATTACTTTCTATATGATAAATCTGATGACTTTCGAAAAAGCGAATGATTTTATCTGTAAAAAATGACCTAATCTCAGATTCATTATTCCCCATAAGCAAGAATTTTTTAGAAAAATCAGGGTACATCTCAAAATCAATGTCTTTATAGCCCGTAAATGCCATCATCCTGTCAAATATTTTTTCTAATACAGCTTCTTTTTCCATAGTAAAAACAGGGATTTTCTTATTCAATTTTAAGATCATTAGAGTCGTGTTAAACGTCTCAGCTGTAAAAGCCTGACCTTCATTGAATGTTACATCTGCAATTTCCCAAGACACATCCAAATCTTCAAATGTTCCTTTGAGACAATTGTATTTGCGTTCAAGAGGTCTTATTTCAAAAAAGTGGAACTTCTTTAAATAATCTGTATTCCAATCAACTTGACTTGTAAATTGATAATTTTTTTCAGTTGCTAAATTTCGTAATCGTTTTTGCCTTTGTGATAGTTTAGCGCTAGAACCAATGAAATTGATTTTTAAAGCTCTATTGTAGGTTGAGGATGAAACGTGAGAATCCAATCCTGATATAAAGACCTTACCACCTGTAGCCCTTTGGATGTTTAGGTATTCTACTAAGTAGTCCATGTAGGTAATGCCTACCAATCTTGTTTCTGATAAATCAATATTGACATCTGCTCCAGGAGGAATTTGAGCTACTAGTTTATCGACTTTTATAATGCCTAAAAAATTTGCAATACCTCTAATCTTTAAATCGAAACTACCATCAGGTAGTTCCATCAATTTTGTACGCGACTTATAAATCATTTTAAAAAATCGAGAGATGGATACCCTTGCCAATAACATATGAATAACCAGAGCCAATAATAATCCGCCTAGTAAACCAATTAATAAATTGGTGTAAAGTGTTAGAATCATGGTGCCGACAAAAAATATTAATTGCTCGATTCCTTGATTATAAATTTGTTTAAAGACCGCAGGTGAAGCTAATTTAAATCCAGTATAAACAAGTAAAATAGCAAAAGCACAAAGCGGTACTTGCCTCATTATAGGACTCAATAACACAATAAAAAGTAACAATAAAAGTCCTTGATACATATTAGACCACTTTGTCTTTGCACCATTATGAATATTGACAGTACTTCGAATAATTACAGCGATAATTGGCAAACCTCCAATCATACCAGCTACCATCGTACTTAATCCAATGCCTGTTAAATCCTTATTCAAATCCGTCTTTCGTTTATAAGGGTCAATTTTGTCAATAGCTTTAGCAATAGCTAATGATTCAATGCTTGTTATGATTAAAAGAGATACTACTGTTGTCCAGAATTCAATGGTATTAATTTTGCTAAAATTTGGATACATTATTGAATCCATAATATTATCTGGAATATCCAAGAGTAGATTAGGCCCTACTTCATATGTCTTTCCAAAGAATGAAAGCGTATGTTGATCAAAAAAATTGAAAAAATAGACAAAGGGAATGGAAAGGGCGATTACCCACATTGGTGTAGGTAATATATGGAAAAACCGATTACTGATTTTGGAATGAAATAATAATAAAAGTAAGCCTACCAAAGCAATAATTACCACAAAAGGATTCGCTTTTGGTAGGAGTAGAATCGCATCTATAAGGTTTTGTATAATACTGGGGCTATCTGAATTTGTGCCTAAGGCAACATGGATTTGTTTAGCAAAGATGATAATTCCGATAGCTGCCAAAATACCGTGAATGACAGAAGAATGAAATATATCTGCTAATCGACCCAGTTTCAATAAACCCAACAATACTTGAATTGCACCTGAAACGACCACTGCTGCCAACACATAATTAAATGCTTGACCAGAACCATCATCCATCAATACAATACCCAAAAGTATAACTGCAATAACTCCTTTGGCAGGTCCGTTGACTGATATATGACCACCTCGATAAAGGGTTGTTACAACACCACCAACAATTGCTGAGATGATACCAGACATTGCCGGCGCACCTGCAGCCAAAGCAATACCTAGTGAAAGTGGTAGCGCAATGAGTGATACACTTACCGCTGCAATTAAATCACTTCGCCAATTTTCAATTAATCCTTGAAAACCTTTTTTTGGTGTAATTTCCATTTATTTAACAATCTGATAGGTTATAAAACATTAACTTTTTCGTGAAAATAAT
>JABSPN010000455.1 GCA_013214425.1 Flavobacteriaceae bacterium
TATCTTCAAGTTGCTCAATACAATCAACAACAAATTCCAAAACTTTATCATTTTGAAAAAGGTGTACATAATTAGTATAGATCGTTTTAATTCGGTCGTTCACATCAAAAAAATGATCTTCTTCAAATTGATATTCTTTATTTAACAGTATAATTGAATGAATAATAGATTCAAACTCAATAAAATCTAGAAGGCTTTTGAAACAGCCTATTCTTTCTCTGTTATAGAATTTTCTATCTCCTATCAAGTAAGGGGTAATTAAATCAATATCTTTGGCTATTTTCTGAATATTTGATTTTCTCAAATTAAACAATCTCACAATTCTCCCTGTCTCATCTAACAAGCCTTTATTACTGATTAGGTCATAGCCAGGTATCATAATTTGATCGTAGAATCTCTTAAAATAATTCAATGCTATTTTAGATTGTTCGACTCTAGAAAGTCCATACGCTTCTTCGTTAAATTGATATCGAAAATTCCCATTATGATTTTCTATAATTTTCGAATAGTGATTTAATAAAAAGGAATAAAAATCAATACTGAGATCTTCAGAAGCTTGTAAAAACTCTTTTCTATCATTCGCCGACATATTAAGTGAAAAAATCATTCCCCCTTCAAAATCTTTCTTTCTCTTCATTTGCTCTAATGTTGCTTTTTTTTGCAGCATCATACGCTTGACAAAAAAGTCATTTTCAATCAAAAATCTTTCCTTTTGTTTCAAATCCCAAGATTCGATAAAGTCTTTATTTTCTATTGCTCCAAAGTATTTCATTTGAATTACATTAATAAGTTTGAATAATCATCAGGTAATTCTGCATCTATATCTCTTAAATATTGCTCTAAAGCCCTCATTGTACTATGACCCGTAATTAATTTTAATTTGCTTTTTGTTTCAAAAGGTGACATATCTTTCACCATTTCTCTATATAACTTTGCAATGAAGGTATGTCTAAAGCTATACAATCCATATTCTTTTCCTAGATAGAAATGATCTTTTACTTTTTTGAAACTCTTGGTAAAATAATCACGTTTGTATGTTTCATCTATATCCCATTTACCTCCTATTCTAGATGGTGTGAACAAAAAATATTTTTTTGAGAGCTGTGATAAATCTGGTAAATCATTTAATAGAATATCAGGAATGATTTTAATTTTTACAGGGCTATTCTTCGCTTTTACATATATTTTTTTGTCCTTCACATCTATATCCTCAACTCTTAAACGACAAACTTCAATAGGACGTAAGAAATTGTAAGACACGAACTTTACAAATAGCAATAATATTGGATTATTTTGTTCTAAATATTCATATATCTCTTTTTGTAATTCAGGGGAATATGATTTATTTCTTATAGGAACAGACTTGAGAATAGCAATTTTTTTAATGAAATTTTCCTTTATCACGTCATTATCCTCCAACGCTTTAAACAAAGAAGATAAATCGGTTCTTGTGTTATTTCTGTTTCGTGCACTTGTTGATTGTAATACATCATTTAAGTGATCATTCACAACTTTCTTAGTAATACGTGCAATATCTTCTTTTTTAGTATCAAGTTTACGGTTAATTAACCATTTTTCAAATCGAAGAATCCGGCTCTTATATTGACTGTATGATGTATTACTCATCATTTTCTTTTTTAATTCAAGTCCAAATTCTATTGCATCATGTATCGTTATTCCTCTTTTTTCTATAATAACATCTTTTTGTATTACGGTTTCTTTATCTACACTTTCTCCATTAACTTCATTAATAAGTACACTATTATCTTTATATGGATTGAAACCTTTTCTCAATAGAAGCAATAAGCTTTCTTGTAATACTTTTAGCTCCCTGTAACGAGCTTGTTTATTTTTTATCCTATTAACCCCTGCTTTAATATTTGGTTGTCTTTTAAGTTTACCCGACTCTGGATTTCGGAAAGAATAGTACACATACCAATCTTTATTGAGAGCCACCTGTTGCTCCTCTTTAGTTAGTTTTGACCAATTTTTAATATCAACCCCACCCGTATATATTTTAGGTTCGGAATAATTTAATTTCATAGACAGATTGTATACGTTAGCGTGTACGTTTAGTAAAAGTAAAGAAATATTAGACATAAAAAAAACGGATTATGCGTACACAATCCGTTGATTTTACTACCTTTTGGCTTAGTAGCGGGAACTGGACTCGAACCAGTGACCTTCGGGTTATGAGCCCGACGAGCTACCTACTGCTCTATCCCGCGATATTGGACGGCAAATATATAATGTTTTTTTAATATCTGAAAGTTTTTTTTGATTTATTGCTCAATACTCTTCGCTTCAAAGCTACTTAATCCCTGATCTTCAAAGCTTGTGGTGATTTCTATAGGGTTACAACAAATTTCGCAATCTTCAATATAAGTGGTACTCACCGATGTATCCAACAACATAGAAATCTCTTCCCAACAATACGGACATTGAAAAAAGTGTTCTTCCATAACTAGTTCTCTT
>JABSPN010000456.1 GCA_013214425.1 Flavobacteriaceae bacterium
TGTAATAATATATTTAGAAATAAAGATATCCGATTTTTCGGCATTCACAGAGAGGGGGGGGATAAATAAATTCCAACTCTTTTATGGTATATTTTTTATTTATACAAAACAATTAATCACTAATATTAATCCTTTGGAATCATTTTTAGTGCTTCATCACGCTCTTCGTTAGCCATTTTAGAAAAAAAGAGCTAGTGTGTCGTTGCATATTGTAGAGCTGGACCTGTATCGTTTTGCTGCTTTAGTAATCTTTCTCTTGCTGCATAGGTTGGTTTAATACGTTTATAAACGTCAAACCACCATTGGTTACTATGCTTCTTAATTATTTTTCACCCTCGATCAAATAAATTAATTATTAATCCTTCATCTGATGTGTCAGTATTTTTTTTCTCTTTTTCTGATTCATAATATTCAGGAGAATGATGATCTATAATATCATCCATTTCCAAGCTATCAATTGCAGGTTCAATTACTGCAAGGATATCTATCGAGTAACTTTCTATTCTGTCAGATATTGAATCTATCACCGTATCCTCAATAACTTGGCGGTAACTGTAATCACAATCATAAAAATCGATCATAGAAATACTTTTTGCATAGTCAGTAGAATTGTTCTCCCAAAATAATAATGAGTTAATCTCAAATATTTTGGTTAATTTTTCCAAGTAATTTTCTGGAAATAAAAAAATAATGTTACTTAAGGTTTTTAAACAATCTTCGGATATCAGATGCCAGTCACGATTAATTAAAAAATCATTAAGAATTTTGAAGTTAACAACATTTTTTTGTTTTAGATACGCGTGTATTATTACTGTTTCATTGTCGTCCAATGGTTTATTTGTATTTCCCATATTTATTATTTTTTCATAAATCATTTCAACTGATGAGAAATTAACTCGTCTATCATAATTTAGTAATATAGCAATGCATTTTTCTAATAACTTGAAATGTGTCGATAACTCATTGGGTGTGATCAACTTAACTAGACCGTCTATTATTATATATTGGTATTTTCGATCGAATGTAAACAATCTAAAATTTGAAATTGAATTTGGTTCATTTATAATAAAGAAAATATCGATGGAAAAGTCAGTGTCACATTTTAATTTACTTATTAGATAATCCCTTAATGATGGGTTTATTATTATGTACTTATGACCATCATTTTTTAGCTCTCTAATTACAAATGAACCACTAATGACATTCACTGATTTATTAAATTTCTCAGTATTAAAATGGATGTGTTTACATTCGCAATAATTTAGAATGAATTTTTTCAAATCAGATAGAGAAGGAGATATATTGCAGAAAGCAATGTAATATATCAACACTTGATCTAATTCTTTCAATTGTTCAGTGAATGCATGTCCCCAAATATCTTGAGGATTATTTAGGCTTGTAATTATATGTTTTAAATAGCTTTTACTTTCAATATGGGAAATTCGTTCTGGTGAAGTTATGAAACTTATTAATCGAGGGTTGAAGTTTTTATGTTTAACTATATTAAGATAAAAATTGTCTTTGTAAAATTCATCTATGTAAGATTCATTTAAACCTGAGAAAAATATGTGATTATATAATATTTCCGCTTTTTCATAATAACTTAAATTTTCAATGTTAATCACAAGGTTTCTGGATTTTATATGACTAATATTAAAGCTGTTTGATATTTTAAGACTCTGATTGAAAATTGATGCTCTTGAAGTAAGGATGAATTTTTTATTGCCACAAGATGCACTTCTTACGGCATTAATAAACTTCACTATGCTTGAGTCTTCCCTATTGGAGAACGCTTCCAAATAATTCGAACCTAAAAAGTCATCGTAATAAAATACTTGTTTAGTATCGTCCTGAAACACATCCCATACTTCATTAATATCATTTTGCACTTCAATAAATTGATAACCGTTAGAAACTAAATCGTTGGATAACTGCTCTGCAAGTGTCGTTTTCCCAATGCCTGGCGCACCAGTAATTATAATGCAGTGTTCATTTGATAATCGCGAGATAGCTAGATCGTGCGTACTTGTTTTTGCGTAGAACTTAAGTTTACTTCTAACATCTTCGAGAGTATATCGACTTCTTGCGTATATACCATGATGTAAGAGGTGCTGTAATATAGTTGTACTTGTTAGCCATAGCTTATAGTGGTTTTTTTCAACTTCAGGGTGAATTTTAAGTAAGTCATTTAAGTCATCTTTTCCATAAACGTCATTTTCTTTTAGGTATGGGGTGAATGTATTTGCTAATTCACTTTTTTGAATACGGCTTAAAGGTTCTGAACAAGCAAATATATAACGTGATGGATTTAGTTTTCTTACTTTAGGGGACTCAGTTTTCAAACAGTGATTAAGTAGTGATTTGTAACCTGATTTTAAGTAATGTTTTGACTGAATGACTACTTCCATATTGTCGCTTGTGAAAAAACGACCATCTACACCACCATCGCGGCCAGGCTTAAATCTTTCAACT
>JABSPN010000457.1 GCA_013214425.1 Flavobacteriaceae bacterium
CTTCATATTGAGTTAATCCATCGAAATTCTCACTATTCAATCGATTCATCCAGCTTTCTTCAATAGGGATACCAGTATCAAAATAAGCGCCGTAATAGGCCAAGCCAATAGAATAAGGTCCCATTAACCATTTATAAGCACCACAGATCAATGCATCGGGATCAATTTCAGAAACAGATAAGGGTAGTGCGCCAACAGATTGTGTCCCATCTATAATAAATAATGTGTTGTGATTTCGAGTTTTTCTCCTGATTTCTTTTAAATTAAATAAAGTGCCATCTGCCCAATGCACATGTGCCATACTTAAAACAGCCGTTTTATCTGAAATCGCTTCGAGTATTCTATTGTTCCAATCTTTGCCAGGAGCGTTAGTTTCAGGTTTATGAATTACTTTAAGTGTTGCTCCCGATTGGGAAGCCAGACGTTTCCAAGAATAGACATTGCTTGGAAATTGATCTTCAATTAAAATAATTTCATCACCTGCATTCAGCTTAATATTATTTACAACATTAGCCATTCCGTAAGATACTGAAGGAATAATCGCAATTCGTTCAGGATCATTATTATCGATTAATTCAGAATAGAGTTGTTTTACTTGTGCTACAGCAGTAAAAAAATCATTTGGCCGAATAACATCGGGAGTGTTTTTTTGAAGAACAGCTCTTACACCTGCTTGTTCAACCGACTTTAATGATGGAGACATATAGGCGTTGTTTAAATAAACAATATCATCAGCTAAGCTAAATAGGTGTTTTTGATTTTCCATAGTAATAAGAAAAATAAAGCCTCTATTTAGAGGCTTTAATATTAATCGAAGTAGCTAAATGAGTCACCTTCTTTTATTTTTAGTAAGGTTTCGTAAATCATTTTAATAACATTTTCTACATCTTCACGATGCACCATTTCTACAGTTGTGTGCATATAGCGTAAGGGTAAAGAAATTAATGCAGAAGCAACACCACCATTACTATAAGCAAAGGCATCAGTATCAGTACCGGTCATTCGTGATGAAGCCATACGCTGGAAAGGAATGTCCTTTTCTTCAGCAGTACTCATAATTAAATCACGTAATTTTTGTTGAACAGCGGGTGCATATGATACAACAGGTCCTTTACCAATTTCGGTTTCTCCCTGAGTTTTCTTTTCAATCATCGGAGTAGTGGTGTCATGACACACATCAGTAACAATGGCTACATTAGGTTGAATGGTTTCAGTAATCATTTGCGCACCTCGCAATCCAATCTCCTCCTGAACAGAATTAGTAATATATAATCCAAAAGGTAATTTCTTTTTGTTTTCATGAAGCAATCGTGCAACTTCAGCTATCATAAATCCACCAGCTCTATTGTCGATAGCACGACAAACAAATTTATCTTCATTTAATACATGAAATTCATCAGGATAAGTAATAACACATCCAACGTGAACACCAAGTTTTAATACTTCGTCTTTAGTTTTACACCCAACATCAATAAAAATGTTGTCAAGTTTTGGTGGCTTTTCACTGGCTCCTTTTCTAGTATGAATAGCAGGCCATCCAAAAACGCCTTTAACAATACCTTTCTTAGTATGGATGTTGACAACCTTTGATGGAGCAATCTGGTGATCACTTCCTCCGTTTCTTATTACATAAATAAGTCCATTGTCTGTAATGTAATTCACATACCATGAAATTTCATCAGCATGTCCTTCAATTACAACCTTGTATTTAGCATCAGGATTAATTACACCAACAGCGGTACCATAGGTATCAGTAATAAAGGTATCTACATATGGCTTTAGGTAGTCCATCCAAATATTCTGACCTTCCCATTCGTAACCAGTAGGAGAGGCGTTATTTAAGTATCGTTCTAAAAAGTCTAATGATTTTTTATTTAATATAGATTTTCCCATGTAACATATTTCTTTGGGACTAAAATATATAATTTGTTGTTAATATTAAATTGATTTGTATTGAATTATTTTAAATTTGGAACAGTTTTAGCTACTTATATTGTATGAATAATATAGTCTCATTGTTTTTATGTTTGTTTTTCTACGGAATTTCTTTTGGACAAGATATTCCTATGGAAAAAGATCATGATACTATACAAGGAGAATATTTTATGTTTGAAGGTGATTCCATTTTTGTAAAGAACATCGAATTAGATGATGTATACGTATTAAAGAATCTCAAGTTTGAAGATAAAGACGAAAGAATACAATATCTAATATTAAAAAGAAAGGTCAAGAAGGTATATCCTTATGCTAAGATGGCTTCCGATAAACTAACAGATTTAACGAATCAATTAGATTCTATAAAAGGTAAAAGGGCTCGTAAACGTTATACGAAGAAAATACAGAAGTTTATCGAGCAGGAGTTTTCCGAAGAATTAAAAAAGCTAACTAGAACAGAAGGACAGATCCTGGTAAAGTTAATTCATCGCCAAACAGGGAGAACCGCTTTTTCATTAGTAAAAGAACTGCGAAG
>JABSPN010000458.1 GCA_013214425.1 Flavobacteriaceae bacterium
AGTGCATTTGGTTAATGACGATCCAGAAACCTCGAGAGGTACGGTGGTTACAGCAAGAGATGAAGATAACTAAAACAAACTATTTTATTGTCTTTTTATTCAGCTTTACTTGTTGGATCTTTGCTCAAACACAAGCCGACGCCGATTTTATAGCCTTGGAGTCCCAAATACACAAGGCACTCCCCAAACGGAGTGCTTTGTTTAATAAGGCCTTGTATTTTTTTGTGAATAAAAAAAGAAACGCTGGGCGTACGTTCCGGGATTCCGCTTATGTCTACAGTGGCTTGGCCTTGGACGAGAAAGACCTGAATACGCAAGGCAGACACTATTTAAGTTATATTCGAGGCAATACTGCCAAGCGCAAAAAACTCTACACAGAGACGCTTGAGCGCTTGGCTGCAATTCCAGACACCTTTGCCTACCATTATTTGGTACGTATTGACCTAGGTAAAGTGTTTTTTGACAATAAGGACTACAACAAAGCACTAGCATACTGGACATCACCAGACCTCACAACTCAAATTAAAAGCCGTAAGCGATTATCAAAGCATTACAACAACATTGGTCTAGCCCATTTACTCCTAGAGAATTATCCCGATTCCAAGAAAAATTTACAGTTGGCTATGAAAATGGCGATTGAGATGAAGGATACCTTATCGGTATCTTATATCACCTCTGATATGGCCCAATGGTATTACGTGCAACGTATTGATGACCAAGCCTTCCGACTTCACAAAGAAGCCGATTCCATTTTAAAATCAAGTTCTAAGACGACTATTGATAAAAAAGCCGATCTGACTTACAACAGCGCTATATATGCGAGAGACTTAAAACGCTATAAAGAGAGTACCGATTTTTTTATTGAAGCAAAACGATTGAGTGACTCCGCCTTTGCTATCCAGAATAATGTCCTCACCAATAAGGTAGAAGAACAAAAGCGGCTGGCCATAAAAGACAAAGAAATACTCCTTGCAGACCAAAAAGCCAGCAAACAAGAAGCCCGAGCAAATAATTTTATTATTGCCTTGCTTGTTGTAGGCATATTTCTGGCGGTCTTATTTTACTTTTACCGAAGTAAAATTGCACAAAACAACTTGATAAACACACAAAAGAAAGCGCTTGAAGAGTCCAATACCACCAAAAACTACCTTTTCTCTGTATTGTCTCATGATTTACGATCGCCTGTAAATACACTCGTTTTAATGCAGCATAAATTACTGTATGAACTTGACAAACAAGACCTTGAAGCTGCTAAAGCAACGGCTAAATCTTACTCGAGCCTTTCTACAGGACTACAAGGCTTGCTCGACAATGTATTGCATTGGTCGTTAGATGAAAAAAATGGCCTTACGTTCAAGAAAGAAAAACTTCTAGTTCTTCCCATTGTCAATGATATCCTGTCTTATTACCAACTGGTTGCCGAAGCGAAAACGATACACATTCATTCCAATATTGACGCCGGAAGTAGTGTGCAATTTGACAAGAATTCTTTTCAAATTATCATACGAAACTTACTGGATAATGCCATTAAATACACTCCTGAAGATGGGGAACTGAAGATAACAGCAGATCGCTCAGCTACAGGTGAGGAGATCACAATCACCAATAGCGGAAAAGGTATACCTGAACTACAATTAAAACAAATTCAATCGCTTCATGTTCTGGATAAGGAACAACTCGACCGAGCAAAAGGTGTGGGTCTCGGATTGATTTTATGCTACACGCTAAGCAAACAAAATAATGCGCTACTGCAAGTAGATAATATAAGTACCGGAACTCGTGTAAGACTCACAATACCCGTTTAATAGACTGTACATTATGACAGAAAAGAGGCTGTGCTAGGATTGGAAAAATAATTGTATTTCAGTGATTTAGAGTTTATGCCAAAAAACACCATGATTAAAATCGTCACCTAAAGTTCTTGCAATGCTGATTTCCAACAATTAGCACAACAACTTGATGCAGCTTTAGCAACACAAGATAATCCTGCAGCACACGAATTTAAAATCAGTTTAATACGCTAACACCACTCAAACAGGTCGTGTTCATTTATGAAGAATCACAAGCCATAGCATGCGGTGCTATAAAAGAATTTGATTCATCTACTATGGAAATAAAGCGCATGTTCACCCAGCCCTCCTATCGAAAAAAAGGCTACGCTGTTCGTGTTTTAAATATGCATAAACTCTCTAGGACTTCAATGCAAAAAACACGCTGTGTTTTAGAAACCGGTAAGCACCAAGCTGAAGCGCTTAGGCTTTACCTAGCGCATGGCCAGACTATGATTCCCAATTACGAACCATATATTAGTATCGAAAATAGTATTTACTTAGAGAAAAACTTAGTCCCAAAAAACAAAATCGATAAGCAAAATCCATCCCATTACAAAACAAACCTGCTGTAAGTCTCACTGTTCGTATTAATTTTGAAACTGTACTGGCAATGTGAAACACGAAGCCAGAAGGATCTA
>JABSPN010000459.1 GCA_013214425.1 Flavobacteriaceae bacterium
AATGTCTCTATGTGATTGATCGACGTAGGCGATTTTAGCAGTCTCCCCAACCTTGAACGTACCAGCATCTGGAGCCTCCTCGCCCATAATCATCCTGAAAATAGTTGTTTTACCTGCTCCATTCGGCCCGATAATTCCTACGATACCTGCTTGTGGTAAATTAAACTCTAAATTATCATACAACAACTTGTCTCCAAAAGCTTTAGAAACTTCAGAAGCTTCTATTACATTGGTTCCCAATCGAGGTCCATTTGGAATAAAAATCTCTAATTTTTCATCCATTTGCTTTTGATCCTGACTCATTAACTTGTCGTAATTCTTTAAACGAGCCTTAGATTTAGCCTGTCTTCCTTTTGGAGCCATTCTAACCCATTCCAATTCTCGCTCTAAAGTTTTTTGACGTTTGGAGGCTTGTTTTTGCTCCTGAGCTAGTCTCTTGGCCTTTTGATCTAACCAGGACGAGTAATTTCCTTTCCATGGAATACCTTCACCTCGATCTAACTCTAAAATCCAACCAGCAACATTATCTAAGAAATAGCGATCATGCGTGACTGCTATAACTGTTCCTTTGTATTGAGCTAAATGGTGTTCTAACCAATGAACTGACTCTGCATCTAAATGGTTTGTAGGCTCATCCAATAAGAGTACATCTGGCTGCTGCAATAACAAACGACATAAAGCAACTCTTCGCCGTTCTCCACCAGACAATACTGAAATTGGAGTATTAGGTTCTGGAGTTCTCAATGCATCCATGGCAATCGCTAACTTTGTATCCAGTTCCCAAGCATCTAGTGCATCGATTTGATCTTGTAATTCAGCTTGGCGCGCCATTAACTTATCCATCTTGTCTGCATCAGAATATACCTCCTCCAATCCAAACATGTCATTAATTTTATTGTATTCCTCTAAGACAGCAACAGTAGCTGCTGCTCCCTCCTTTACAATATCAATAACGGTTTTTGTTTCATCTAGCTGGGGTTCTTGTTCTAAATAACCAACCGTATATCCTTGAGAAAACACAACATCTCCCTGATGGTTTTTATCAATTCCAGCAATGATCTTTAATAAAGTAGATTTACCCGAACCGTTTAAACCTAGTATTCCTATTTTAGCTCCGTAAAAAAAACTTAGGTAGATATCTTTTAATACTTGCTTCCCCGTACTCTTATAGGTCTTAGAGACCTTATTCATTGAAAAAATAATTTTCTTATCGTCTGACATAAATCGTAATTTTTGTTGGTGGCGCTAATATCGGAAATTTTAAAGGACTTCTGAAACTCAAAAAGTTTATATTTGAAAGGAATGTCAAGATTGTTATGAATAAGGAGACACTAGTAGAAATTCAAGAAAAAACCGGAATACGTCCTAAATCGATTATGTCTGTTGGAGGCGGGAGTATTTCGGAGGCTTTTATAATCACAACTGCTACTGAAAAATTATTTCTTAAGTTTCATAAAGATGTTTTGGCTTATGATATGTTTGAGAAGGAAGGTCAAGGTTTGCGCGTCATCCAGGAAACCAATACCATCGCTACTCCCAAAATACATTTTGTTAATCAGGCCTTTCAAGGCGCTTATTTAATCATGGACTATATCGAGACTAAACCTGCTTCGTCAAAAGATCATGCGCTGCTGGGAAGTCAATTAGCGGAATTGCATCATAACTCGATTTCTTATTTCGGGTTAGATCACGTTAATTTTATTGGTCCTATAAAACAAATGAATACACCGTTTGATGATTGGACTGATTTTTATATTGAAAACAGGATTTATCCTCAGTTAGAATTAGCAGTACAAAATGGTTTTATAGCTTCCGAAGAAATCATGAGTAAAGAAAAACTCAAAACTACCTGTTCTCATTATTTCAATGAAATACAACCTGCTTTACTTCATGGCGATTTGTGGAGTGGAAATTATATTATCGCTAAAGACGGAACACCGTATTTGATAGATCCTGCTTTGTATTACGGACATTCAGAAGTAGACATTGCGATGACTAAATTGTTTGGTGGTTTTGATACTGAATTTTACAAAGCCTATTATGAAATTCAGCCACAACCGGAGCATCCCCAAGCCTATCAAGATTTGTATCAATTGTACTATTTATTGGTGCATCTCAATTTATTTGGCAGCTCTTATTATTCAGGAGTGAAACGTATCCTAGATCGATATTTTATATAAAAGGGCCGCATACTTATTGGTAAACATGCAGCCCTTAGCCAAAAAAGCAGGGGTTATATTAATATATTTAATCTCTGGATAAATATCCCATTTTACCTTGCTGATAATCACGCAAAGCTTCCATTATTTCTGTTTGTGTATTCATTACGTAGGGGCCATAACTCACAACATTTTCTCTTATGGGGGCTCCAGACAAGAATAGAATTTTACTTTCTTCTTTTGCCGATATGTGAAATTCTGATGATCCTTCTTGAAAAATAATTATTTGATTTGGTAATCAGTGAAGGTT
>JABSPN010000046.1:0-4685 GCA_013214425.1 Flavobacteriaceae bacterium
TTCTAATCTCTCCTATTGCCTGAAATAAATCTTTTGCAATGGTTAACGGATTGGTAGAACTAGGAGTTGTATTGCCTGTATAAACAGTTTGATTCATATACTTTCTACCAAAATGCCAACCAGCTTTAGATATTGGATTGATACCATCATCATCACTATTATGAATACCTGTAGTCCTCATTTTAATAGATGCATATACTTTTCCCGTATTAGCATCTTCTATAATATCCCCTCCTTGCTCTAACTTAAAATACCCTTCTACGTAATCCATTTCATCTCTAGAAAAATTACCATTTGCAGGTCTTCTATGCATGTTTAATAAAAACCTAAAAAAGATAGGTTTGTCTAATTGATCTCCTATATATTCTTCTAAAAATTCAGCGTAGCTATAGTTGCTCCCTATAGCTTCTGGTATTTCAACCACCAAGTAATTATCATCACCAGTTATTCCGTTATACAAACGATTGTCTCCTAATGATGTTGGTGAATTACTGGAACCAACCACTTTAAACATTTGCATGGCTTTTTTGTCTTGCACATATTGGTAGTCATCTGTTTCATATTCCACATTCATTTTCCCTCCAGATGGTAAATCTATAGAAGTTAATGACCAAGCAGAAGCATATGCATCTTGCAAATTTTTATCTTCTTGCTGAACATAAGGATATTCTGGAGCAGTAACCGAACTAGTTACTCCACAACTCACCGGTACATTGTCATCATATTCTACAGTTCCATCTGAGTTAGTACTAACAATATCTGACACTATTGGTTTGTAGTTACCCCAAACATCATAACTCTTAAAATTATAGTTTGGATTAAATCCATCGTAATTAAATTTATAAGGCGTATAACGTCCCATTTCTGAGCCTCTATAGGTGAAGAACACTTTTTTTAAGGTTAATTTCCCTCCCTGATTAGCTTCATTACCATCTGGATCTAAATACGACTGGTTGTTATTGTTATAAACATCTTTACATAATGAATAATCATATTCAAAATGAGCCACTTTAATAGCCGCTTTAGTTATTTGTTTATACTCATTAGATGTTTCATCTATAGTTCCATCAAAGGATATACCTTCTGCAATTAATTGATCGTACTCAGGCTTAGAAAACAAATAAATTCTTTTAATCTTTTTCATATTCTGAGTTCCCTGTCCGTTACTTAATGACGCATTTTCATGATATGCTTCTGTTCCATCTCTTCTCTCTTCAAATTCAATACGAGCAACATGTGTTTTGGTTTCTATTTTAGTTACATACTTCAATTCTTTTTCACCGTAAACATAACTCGCTTTTTGATCGTCTTTAATCGTTTTAAATCCTTCATCATGAATTGCTCCATAATAAGGCAATCGCCATTTATAATCATCTACTGTTTTATCGTATGAGAATTTTGTGTACGAGCCTAAATCCCTATGATCTGGCCCATTACCATTTACATCTTCATAATCCGAAGATAAAATTGATGTCAATAAATAGGTATGTGCATAAGCAGGAGTACTTACTCGATTGAACATCTGGTCTTGACCAGATTCATTATAGATTTTGTTCTCAGTTCCATCAACTGTTTCTATTAATCCAGTTAAGCAGTCTTTCCCTTCTTCTGTTGCGAAAGTCACTTCTTCCTTTTTAGTGTTTACCGCTGCTTCTCCATATACATACGTTGAACCATCTGGTTGTAACAATCTCATACCAACGGTATGATGCCCTTTTAGCAATTCTTCCTTTTTTATAAACGGATCTAAAGCCTCACCTGCTTCATCGTTAATAATCTTCTCAATCGTTTCATTAGGAGTTTCTCTTTTAGTTCTTCTAAATTCACTTTCAAACAGTTTATTAGCATAATCTGTTTCCGAGTTTTTAACTACATAAGCACTTTCTAAAGATCTATTAAAGTCATTTCCGTAAGCAACCCCAGAAACCTTTACCGCCATTGCCTTATTACCATGTAAATCTTCATTTAACAAATCAGATTCTTTATCTACACTTAAATCGCCTAATCTTTTAAAATATGATTTTCTATAATCGTATTCTGTTAAATCTTTTTCTTTGAATGAATTAGCAGCTGGGGTATTCCACAATCCTGTACTACTTTCAACGTCAGTATATCTAGCATCAAAACCAAAATGTGCTCCAGAACCTATTTCTGCTTCTAAACCTAACTGGAAACTCGTACTACCGTCTTCAACAAAACGATCGTATATATAACCCGTTTGAGAACGGTGTGGCCTAAACATACCCGAAATACCTTGACCATTTATAGAGTAAATATCGTATGTGTTATTAGTAGTCGGTAAAACCGTCGTGTTTTTAGAAACAATTCTATCGTTTTCTCTATTAAAATCTAATACAGCGTCTTTATCGCCTTTATGATCATTTTCATATCCAAAAGCAGGCACACTAATCTGTTTGTCTTTTACAGACTGAATGGTTCCGTAAGCAGTTACCCCCCCTTCACCATCTAATCCCCATGCACTTAAACCCGTTGAAAAAGACATGGTAAAAGAGTTATTATTTATAGCTGTACGCTTCATGGGCGTAAACGTATTATTTATGAAGGATATACTTGAAGAAGCGCCCCCTAAGGATGCACTATTATTTGCACTAGTCATGTTCATCTTATAATCGCTCAACTCCATTTTAACGGCTTCTTTATAAGAAGCACTAACTCCTGCGCTCATACTTATGCCAGTGATTCCTTGACGAGAATTAAAGCTAGTCCCAATTCCAAGTCCACCAAAAATTCCATTAATGTGCTCTAATTTTGACTCACCTATTCTTTTACTAAAATTAGTATTAGGTGCTAAATTAACCCCACCTGATGCTGTAGTAGATACATCCATGCCTACAGAAACACCTTTAGTTAATTCAAAAGTAAAACCGGCAGTAGGTTCCCACGAGACTCCCGTATAATTATTATATTTTATTCCTAAACCTACATTAAATTGTGGCACAGGAGAAGCGTCTGGATCTGGAGCAGGTGGTGGAGTTTCCGGCGGCTCATATCCTAATAATTGGGGATTTAAGTTTACAGCTGCCCCAACAGTAATATTGTCTCGCATGTTGTTTTCGTATAGCATTTCATCTCCCTTGGTGCCATCGAAATCATCTGGCAACCCTCGCATTTGTCTATTTATCTGTCCTATATTTAAATTCCATCCTAACCCGACCCAAGAAGCTTCTTGATCCATTGTAATTCCAGATTTATAGGAGAGATTTAAGGGGTAGCCCCCAACATCTATTACCGGGATGTTATAACTAAAATCGCCACTTGACAAATCAACCATGTCAGAGGTACCTATTGGTGTAAATGAATTAAACTCAGGCTGTGAGGGCCCACTGGTTAATGCATATATATTGGAACCTCCAGCAACTTGCAATAACAATTGAATTGATAAATAAGACGCGATTACTTTTGAAAATTTCCCTTCTCTTATTTTTTTTAGAATCATAAGATTGTGTTCTATTGTGACTATACTAAGATCAAATTTTGAACTATTTAGTTCTATTTTACTGTACTGTTACAAAGAACAGGGCTGTGTTACCCAAAAAAACAAATATTCTTTCAAAGGTGCTAAATATCACTGTAAAGGGGTAACAGTTTAATGTTTTAAGTAACATGTCAATGAATTTAATATATTTGTAAAACCCAAAATCTAATATTTTATGAAAACACTTATTTTAACTTGTTTGGCTCTGACGTTATTTGCTACGCTAGGTTGCTCTGATCAGAACGAAATTACTAACGAAGAACTTGATGTAATAACTATTGAAGAATCTTCAGAAAGAGGCTTAGATGGAACGATCTTTTCATTATCATGTAGCACTATTGATTTGAGTGTCAAAGCGCAATATCAAATTACTTATTCTAACATTAATATCACAGAATCAGAAAAATCTAAGATTAGAACCAAGTATTTTAACCTTTACTCTTCAATTCTGGATGGATGGTGTAAAAACGACACAGATTTAAATCATCAAGAAGTTTGGTTTGGGCCGGCACACACAAAGCCAGGAATTAATACAAAAGGTGATCCTAACGTAGACGCTGAATAAACGAAATTTTACCCGCTTTTTTGGTAAAAAAAATAATAACGCATACATTGTGATTTTCTTACAAAATCATGATAATGCGTTATTTTTTTGCTTTCATTTTTTTCTCCCTATCATCTTTATCTTTATTTGCTCAAGGCGATACACACTACAAAAAGATAATTTCATTAGATACTTCTGTTGAAGACAAAATAATTAGGGTAGACTCTCTTCTGAAGCAAAGCTCACTATCTGAGAAGAAAAATATTTTTGAAGCGTTCCCACAGTGGCTTTATAAAAATAACAAAAATCATGAAAAGAGTGTTGCATATACAGAAATGGCAATAGCTTTTTTTGATAAGTCATTCGCTACTGAAAGCACCATTATTCAGCATCAATATTACTTATTGGGTAGAATGCTGACTAGATTAAATAAATACAAAAATAGTATTGACGCTCATCTAAGCGGAATAAAAGTTGATCCATCCAGTACTCAAGCAGGGAAAAGTTACACGCAAATTGCAACGAATTACAAAACGCTTGGTGACTTTCATCGGGCTGAAGATTATTATCAATTAGCAGAACGCAACCTTATCGCAAACAACGAAATTGAAACCATGATATTGAATGGGTTAGGTTGGTGCGACC
>JABSPN010000046.1:4695-11916 GCA_013214425.1 Flavobacteriaceae bacterium
AGAACATTTTCAACAGGGACTAAAAAAACTATATGAATTTGAGAAACTAACCAAGGAAAATCATTTTTCGGAAAGAACCCTATATTTTTTATACAAAAACTTAGGTGATTTTAACAATGAACCTGAAAGTTATAATCATGAAAAGGCATTTTCTTACTACAAGAAGGCTGAGGAAACTAATTACAATGTTCTTGGATCTTTAATTGATATCGGGAATCTATTTCTTAAAAGTGACTTCAGTAAAGCCAAGAGTTATTATGAGAAAATTCTTGAAGTATCAAATTATGACAATGATGTTGGCTACTATGCTTACAATAACTTAGGATATTGTCATTTATATGAATTCAGCTCAAATACAAGCAACTATTATACACCCACAAAAAATGAAGATGAAATATTAATCGCTCTTGATTACTACAGAAAAGGCATCGCTACAATAATAAAAGAACCTGTTGAAAAAATCAGTTTTAAAATGATAAATGATGTTTCCGATGGTTTCGATAAAAGTAATTTGTTAGAATATTTTAAGGATATGGCGATTGGTTTTTACACCTTGTATCAAATAAACGAAAAACAAGAAAACCTAAATAAAGCCATCAGTCTTTTTAAAAAAGCCGATTATATTTTTGATTTGTTGACATTGGAAAGTTCTGGATACGAATCGAAACTGTATTGGAGAGAGCAAGCTAATGCCCTGTATAAACATGCTATTGATGCAAGTTTTTTTTCTTCAGACCTAGAACATTTCTTCTATTTTATTGAAAAAAATAAAAATTACGTTTTACAACAAGATCTCCTTTACATCCAGACAAAAATCAAGAATAATATTCCTTCAAGGCTTTTGAAAGAAGAACGCAAACTTAAAAAGCAAATACACCGCTTACAGTCAAAAGAATTAGGGTTAAAGGAAGATCACGATATACTTGAAACTGAAAGAAGCCTAGAGAGAATTCAAGACAGCATAATGGGCTTTAATCCAGATTATCTAAAAAACAACCCATCTAGGATTCCTTCATTGAAAACGACACAGGCTAAAATAAAAGATAACGAACTCATAATCACCTACAGTCTTTTTAATGATGAAGGATACATTTTAAGTATCACTAAAGATAACATCAAAAAAGAAAAAATTACTGATTTAAAAAATATTGTCGATATCACTCATGATTATTTAGAGCTGATTTCGAAACCCTTTTCTTCTAAGAAAGAACTTGAGCGATTTCAAGAGATTGGAAACACACTTTTTATAAAACTGTTTCCAGAAAAAACCAAACAACTTTTTAAAAATAAGACAAAACTAATCATTGCGCCTGAAGGTGTTTTGAGTAAGATTCCATTTGAAGCATTAATTACAAACAACAAAAAGTATTTAATTCAAGAAAAGGAGATCAATTATATTTTGTCGAATGCGTTTGCCTCAAACACTATTGAGAACGACAAAGTGAACAGCTCAAGTACCATTTCTATTTTTGCACCTGTGAATTTCAAGGATGGTAATCTACCAACGCTCAATGGCAGTGAAAAAGAAGTGCTAACTATTTCCGATCTTCTAGAATCTAAACATTTTCTCTTTCAAGATGCCTCAAAAGTAGAATTTAAAAAAGAACTAATTTCAAGAGAAATAATTCATTTAGCTACTCATGTTGGAACTTCTAAAAATGATGAAAAATGGATCGCATTTCATGATTCCATAATGACGCTAAAAGAACTTTACCTTGGAACAAATAATACCAATCTAGTGATACTTAATGCTTGTCAAACCAACACAGGAAATTATATTAAAGGTGAAGGAATTATGAGCGTATCTAGAGCATTTTTTAAAACCGGGACCCAAAATGTTGTTGCTTCGCTATGGAATGTAAACGACAAAGCTACTGTTGATATAATTACCCATTTCTATAATAATTTAGAAAAAGGACTAACAAGTTCTGAGTCGCTAAGACACGCCAAACTGGCTTACCTAAATCAACATGCATTATCTGATGCTTCTCCCTATTATTGGGCTCCTATGATTTTAACTGGAAAAAGTCGTGTTTTTTCCGTACAAAGCTCCAATAGTACCCATTATCCTTTAATTATATCAGTTATCGTAATAATTGGCTTATTATTGTTCATTCTTAAAAAAAAGAGATAAAAAAACTCAGATCACAATAATACTCTTTTCTTTAATTTTAAAATTCTATTTTTGTCCTAAAGCTTGGTTTGATGGATAATAATTTATACTATTTAAATTCTTTATTAAATAATAATGCTGAGGGAATTGACACATTATATCATAATGTTTTTCCCAAGGTAAAACGCTTTGTTATTCAGAACAAAGGACAAGAAGTTGATGCTGAAGATATCTTTCAAAAAGCTTTGCTCCAAATAACGGTAAGATATAGACGGGATCTATTTGAAATAAATAGCAGTTTTGAAGCATATTTATTTACTGCATGCAAGAATTTATGGAGAAGAGCATTAAAAAAATCAAATTTAAAGGTAACAGAAGTGGTAAAATTAGAACCTTCAATTGATACAAGAGATGAAGCCTTGGCTGCTTTAGAGCAAGAAAGATGGGAACTTTTTAATGAAGGTCTAAAACAAATTTCTGACAACTGTAATAAAATACTGAGCTTATATTTTGCAAAAGTTTCTTATCAAGATATTATGCAGAGATTCGACTATAATTCAGAATCAGTAGTGCGGCAAAGAGTTTTTAAGTGTAAGAATAAATTAAAACAACTAATACAAGCACATAATCGATTTAATACTTTAAAAAATTTATGAGTTTAGAAGAAGACATACTCATTGAGCGTTTTTTAAAAAAGCAGCTTAGCCCTCTTGAACAAGAGAAAATTGTTCAAAGAATACAAGAGGATGCAGAATTTCGAGAACGTGTTAATTTCGAAAAACAGTTACTTGAAACGCTAGACGAAAATGACTGGAGTGCCATAGAAAATTCAACATCACCTGAGGTTGAGGAGTACCAAGCATTATTTTCTGATGAAAAGACAACAGCCTTAAGAAATACGCTAAAGGAAGTGATGGAAACCAATAAGACTCAAGAAAATTCAACACATTGGTTTAAATATGCCATAGCCGCTTCACTAGCCTTAATTATTTCATTGAGTATCTTTTTTTCAAAAGAATCTTCGGAAGATTTATACGTTAAATATCTCGATATGGAAGAGCTCCCTTCTTTGGTTGAACGAGAACATGAAGATAAATTGTCAAAAGCATACACATATTTCGAAAACAAATCTTATAATAAAGCGATTCCTTTATTTGAAAAAATAGTTCAAGAATCTAATGAGCAAAAGGGTACACTTCTTATTTATCTGGGAATATCGTACATGGAATCTAATGAGTTCAACAAAGCCGAAGCAGCATTCATAGAACTTAAAGAAAGTGATTTATTAGACGCTCCCAAAGCGAATTGGTTTTTAGCGCTTCTTGCATTAAAGCAAAGTAATAAAGAAGACGCGGAGAGTCTCTTAAAAGAAATTATAGCAAAAAACAGATATAACTCAGATAAGGCAGTACAACTAATTGAAGAGCTGTAACCGACGGCCGATTAAAAGATAAATTAGAAGCACTTGATATGTTCCGTGTATGTTGAGTAAATTAGATATCGATAAATAAAAACACAACATGGAAGAAGCAATCAATAAATTTTGTCCGCGCTCTGGAAGACCCGTTTCAGACGATTCACTAACCACCTACAGAGGCTTTACTGTAGGGTTTTGCAATCCTGGATGTCGTGACGATTTCGCTGCGAATATAGCAGGGAATCCTAACGATTCAAACTACTTTGATATAGTGATCAAAGAAAATGAGTTGGCCTAGGCTTAGTCTATTGCTCGACCCCTTCTAAAGGTAAATGGCAATCGATTCAAATTAATATAAACACAAAAACTACCTATTTCTAAGTAGCTTTCGTGTAGCCATTGCAAATGGCTTTTGTATTTCTAAATGCTATTTAATTTTCCGTTATATCCTTGCCATTAACGCTAACGCTCAAATGTCAAGGCGCGGAGGCTACATGATAATTTTAACTTATATCCTGTTTCATTCATTTTTTTCTTGATAAAAAAACGAACCAAAAAAATCAAGGCAGCCTTAGGAAATTATACCTACCAGTCGTTCTCAAAACTACATGCCTTATGCTGCGCATCGCACTTCCGTTTTTTCACTCCTTATTTCTGAAGCCTGCCCATACTAAAATCAAACTAGTCTTATTTGTTTAGCGTTTGTTCTGGTTATGGAAAAACAATGTACGTGATTAGTTGGTCATACAGCTCCCATACAGGTTGTCATGTATTCACAACTTTTCTATTGTATTAATAAGCGTTGATCTGTTCGCTTCGTTTGTGTGCAATGGCAACCGACTTAACTCACTAAAAACACGAAAAGCTACCTATGTTACTAAATAGCTTTCGTTAGCCATTGCAAATGGATTTTATGTTTCTAGTTCCTATTAAACTTTCTTTTAAAACTTGCCATTACCGCTAACGCTCAAATGTCAAGGTGCGAGGTTTCTTTGTATGCTCGCGCGCTTTTGCAAAGCGTGTGCGTTGTTAACTCATTATAATGACCATTATTACGCTACCGCTCGTTTGTAACGAGTGGTAAATAACGTTAAAACAAAAAGCTACACATTTTACTGTATAGCTCTTTATTATAAACTTCTTATAATCTTAATCCTCTTACTCTTACCTCAAAGCAATGCTTTCTTACTCATACACGGCACTAGTTATAAACTAGCGCTAGCCTTTAGATTAGCATCATAGTTATTTTATGATTAAATTTAAAAAGAACGGAGTGAACTTTAGCGCGAGCTAGCTTAACAAAAGAGCCATCCCCCGTATTAGTCTCCGTCCTTTTTTTAAGTTACTTAGAACCATATAGAATTTCAGTTTCCGTCCTTATTAAAGGTCTTAGTTAAAGTAACTCTTTTAATCTGTTAAATGTAAAGTTATGAATTTTAAAAATGTTATTGGTATCGATGTTAGTAAAAACACTATTGACGTATGTATCCATCTAGCCCAATTAAACAATCAGTTTAAAAACAATACTAAAGGTTTATCTGAGTTTTTAAAATGGTCTAAAAAACACATTGAAGATATTACAAAGGTTTTGTTTGTTTTTGAGCATACAGGAATGTATTCACATTTAATAACAACTTTCTTTGATAAAAATAATTGTTATTATTTTATTGCGCCTGCTTTAGATATTAAACGTTCTATGGGGATTGTTAGAGGTAAAGACGACAAAGTAGATGCTAAACGAATTGCCTTATATGGATACCGTTTAAAAGATGAAATCATGCCTTCTAAAAAAAGTAATGAATCAATCACAAAACTCAAATCATTAATGAGCTTAAAAACTAAGCTAGTTAAACAACGAGCTGCTTATAAAGCTACATTAAGTGAACAAAAAAACATATATAAGGCTAAAGAATTTAAAACTGTTTTTGATGTACAGGAAAAGATGATACACTACTTAACTAAGCAAATAAAAAATATTGAAACTAAGATTCTTGAGGTCATAGAAAGCGAAAAGAAATTGCAGCATAATTTAAATTTAATTCTTTCAATTAAAGGTATAGGAATACAAATGGCTACAACTATGATAATTTCAACCCATAATTTTAAAAAATTTGAAAATTGGAGAAAATTTGCATCATATTGTGGTATCGCTCCATTTCCTTATCAATCAGGTACCAGTATAAGAGGCAGGAATAAAGTCTCTAATCTAGCTAATAAAAAAATTAAAGCATTAATACATATGTGCACTATTTCATCAATACAACACAATCCAGAAATGCAACAATATTATGAAAAAAGAGTAGCGTTAGGAAAAAGCAAAATGAGTACTATTAACATTATTAGAAATAAACTTATTGCTCGAATTTTTGCTGTAATAAAAAGGCAAACTCCATATGTAGATATAATGAAGTTTGCCGCTTAAAAAAATATTAAATTTAATTTGTTTTAATCATAGAATACAGGGGGCGCCAGTTTTACGTTTCTTATTTATCATATGTCGCACGAGGGGTTAAAATAATTTTTTATTTATTTTCATTTCTTTCTTTCACATATTGCTCAAACTCATCAAGCTCTTTTGCTGATTTTTCATAATCCCATCCATCTGGTTTTCCTATTACTGGGAAAATAATATTCTCCGTTGTCCAAACAGAAAACCTAGCTAACTTATCCGCATATTTTTCTCCTAATGGAGCACCTATAGCTGCTCCTATTCCAGCTGGAGGAAAAGCTACCCCCATCCCCGTCATCAAATGGTTTTGAGCTCTTTTATCATAACTCATCAAATCATTTTGATACTGAGCTTCAGTTGATAAAAATGAAAAAACATTTAAAGCTGCTCCACCATATTTAATCGCATTAGACAGACCACCTAGAGCTTTAGTTGTTCCTTTAGCATTACTTACAAACGCTGGGGATACCTTTCCTCTACCACCTCCATAATAACTTAAGCTCCAGGTTACATTCTTTCCTTTATAGTTTGCTAAAAATTTATTATCACTTAAAGCTTTAGCATAATCATCTATTCCTGTAAAAAACCTAGTAGCCCCAGTAGTCCCTTTAATAAACTTTGCAACATCATTAGAAGTATCCCAATAATTAAAATCAGAATTAAAGCGATACAAACTTTTTGTCGTAGTTCGAAGTACCGTTTTCTCATTATTAACTAACGTTAATTTTTCACCTATATTAGAATTTAACCTACTATAAACTGGATTATCAATATCTAGCATATTACTCCCGTTCCAATTACCTTTTTTAGCGTAATAAACTGCATTATCCATAACTACTTTTTTCCAAGTAATTGGTTCTTGTAATACGTACCCCCATTTTTTTTGAGTCTCTTTATTATTAATATCCATTGATACTTGAGTTGGTCCCTGATTTTTTTGAATTGTATAACCGACTAATATACCATTTTCTACTATTGGTTCTAACCCTTCTAATTCAGAAGACATTATTGGTGTATTACCACTAAACTGGTATGGACTATACCAAGGAAATTTATGTACTAAAGGGTCTTCTGCAAAGAATCTCCCCACTCTAGGGTCATGCATTCTAAATTTATAGTTAATAGAATTCCCTTCCCCTTTAATCTCATCATCCATTTCTTGGTCTTGGAAGCCATATCTGTAGTCTGATGTTGACTCATTTCGGTTAGGCATCACCAACCCGTATGGGGATGACGATACAC
>JABSPN010000460.1 GCA_013214425.1 Flavobacteriaceae bacterium
CTCCACCAAGTATTGATAATCTCTTTTGAACAATTTTAGTCCCTAATGATACATGTCCGTTATTTTTAGCTTCACTTCTACCCACTCCATCATCAAGAATTATACACTGTATACTTTCGAGGTTTTCATTTTTAATCGTGAGCGATACCTTACCTCCTCCTTGCTTAGGTGAAATTCCGTGTAAAATTGCATTTTCTATAAAAGGCTGGATTAACATTGGAGGTATCTTAACTAAATCTGTTTCTACATCGTTATCAACACTGATTTCATAATCTAACCGATCTCCAAATCTCATTTTTTCTAATTCCAAATACATCTTAAGTACTTCTATTTCCTTAGATAATTCAATTGTGTTTTCACGTGAATTATTAAGCGTTTTTCTCAGTAACTCAGAAAATTTAGCCAAATAAATTTCAGAATTAAACGTATCTCCAGTAGCAATAAAACTTTGAATCGAATTAAGTGCATTGAATACAAAATGTGGATTCATTTGAGATTGTAGTGCTTTTCCTTCTAACTGAAGCAAGTCTGCCCGTAACTTTTGAGTTTTAACTTTCCGTTTATATAGAGTTCTTACTATAAACCAAACGATGAGTATAGAGAGTAACGTCATTCCAATGATAAACCAGGCTGTTTTATAAAAAGGACTTAAAAATGTCATGTTTAACCTGTAGGGTTCGCTCCACACACCATCACCATTATGAGCCTTTACTTCAAAAACATAATCTCCACTTGGAGGAAGAGATGTAAACTGTACTTTTTTTTCTTTTGCGTCTATCCATTCGTCATGGATTCCATTAATTTTATATTGATAATGAATATCACTACTTGCTTTGTAGTTTATTCCAGTAAAACTAATTGTTAAGTAAGAATATTGAGGGTCAATTTCAATATTACGTTTCGGAAACTCAACTTTATCATTATCCAACCTAATATAAGGTATATGAATCTTTAATGGGATCGTATCATTATCAAAGTTGTTATAATCAATACTATTTAAGCCATTTTCGGTTACTACATAGGCTCTCTCTCCCAATATTTCTACATCAAGTATATTATTGGCTAATAGTCCATTCTTGGTTGTATATTTTCTAACAAATTGTAATCTTTCATTAATTTGATATAAACCAATAATTGTCTTCAACCAAATATGATTGTTCTTGTCAATATAAAAATCCTTTATCTGATTTGGTTTTAGTTTATCATCAATCTTTAATGTTTGTATTGTTCCATCTTTTTCAAAAACCAACCCATATCTTTTTGTTAGTGCTACTAATGATGTGGATTTATTATAACCAATAGCTATAATTTCCCTATTTAAAAACTCACTAGCGATCTCTTTTTTCACAAAGCGATTACTATTGTCTAAATGATACAAACCGTTATCAGTAGCTAATAAAACTTCATTATTTAAATTTAAACCTAGAGCATGTATACCTGTTGTTGGGCTTACACTTAATTGAGTTGCTTTTTTGTTCTTCGGATGAACTTCAATTACTTTATTATCTGAAATTACATATAGCTTCTCATCAACTATTAGAACATCATTTGAAGAAATGGACGGATTGACGAGTTTACCGTTATGAGAATAGATGAATTTACTGTTAAGATATAACTTATCTTCTATAAAAACTGGTTCTTTAATCTCGGTATTAGAAGTAGTAAATTTCTCTTTCTTATCAAGAAAATAACATTCATTTTCTTCTCCAACAATCAACTCATCATTAAATAATGTAAGTCCTCTAATTTTATTTACTAATAATAGATTAACTTCAACATTCGGATAAATTGGTAAGTAATATACACCGTCATTATTAACAGTAGAAAACCAATAAGAGCCTTCATAATCTGAAATTGAACTAACAACTTCTTCTGTGGCATTTAATGAGTTATCAGCAGATCCAGTATTTGTATTTACTGAAAACATATTAGAAACAGTCAAACTAGATTCAAACTGTGTCATTTCTCCTTTATAATAAGAAAAGATATTATCCTCAGAACTCAATAGTAAAACTCTACCTTGGTCATCTTCTTTGATCGCTATAATATCAAAGTCAAGCAATCCACTTTCTATACTGAAATTCACAAATTCATAACCATCGAATCTTGAAACACCATTATCAGTACCAAACCAGATATATCCTAAATTATCCTGATAAATAACGTGAACAGTATTACTCACTAATCCATCTTCAGTGGTAATATTTTTTAAATACGGAGAATTTACTTGTCCGAAGATCGATTGAACAAGTAAGCATATTGGTATAAATATTTTTAAGGAGTTAAACTTCAATATTTTTTTAGCTAAAATACAGCAGTAAAATAAGAAAGTTTGGAATAATTATTATCTGGACACAAATAATTATTATTTGGTATTGAGATAAGTCATGTTTAATAAAAACAAAAAACCCTCAACAAAATGTTAAGGGTTTTAAAAGAAGGCGGCGACCTACTCTCCCACGATCGC
>JABSPN010000461.1 GCA_013214425.1 Flavobacteriaceae bacterium
CGACTACTTTTAAGAAAAGTCCGGCTGGTGATTGGGAAAGTTTGTATGCAGGACTGGAAGTAGAAAGGAATACATTTATTTCTTCGGAATCTTCAGAGCAGGAAGAAGTAGCGAGTACTATCTTTTCTGACGATGAAGTAGAAAAAGCTGTGCAACCTACATTTCAATTGCATCAGAAGTTTATTATTACGACAATCAAATCGGGTTTAATTGCCATCCATCAACAAAGAGCACATGAACGTATTTTATTTGAAGAGTTTTTAAGAGGGATGACTTCAAACGAAAGTTTAAGTCAGCAATTGTTATTCCCTTTAGAGGTATCCTTTTCTAAAGACGAGTTATTGGTATTGGATGGAGTGCAGGAGCAATTGTATAATTCAGGATTTTCTTTTGAAAAAGCGAAAGCGAGTTTAATATTTAAAGGATTACCAACAGCTTTAGAGGAGAGCCAGCTTAAAGATGTGTTGGATACGTTAATAGAGAAAATTAAATTTGATTTACCTGAAGATACGTTTTCTCAGAATACGTTAATAGCCGAATTATTCGCTAAGAAAGCAGCGGTTAAGACTGGGAAATCTTTGACTGTTCAGGAGCAATTGAAATTAGTGAATCAGTTGTTTGCCTGTAAAGATCCGCAGCTAACAGCAGATCACAAAACAATATATACCACCATTTCTATTACTGAATTAGATAAAAAACTGAATTAATGATAAGGATTACCAATACAGTAAAGCATTTAATAATAATTAACGTCCTTTTCTGGATAGCCACCTTAGGTTTTGGTGAACAGGGAAGTTATATGAATAGCTTATTTGCTTTTCATTTTCCATTAAGCGAAATGTTTCAACCTTGGCAGATTATCACTCATATGTTCATGCACGCCTCTTATGTGTCTGATGGAATGGGAGGGACAAACATTTATTTAATGCATATCTTATTCAATATGATTGGATTATGGATGTTTGGTAGTGCTGTTGAGAATTATGTAAAGAGAAAGAAGTTCCTGATATTGTATTTTGTTGCTGGTTTGGGAGCTTTATTACTGACTTTTGCTATTGATTATGCCGATTTTATGATGAACTTGAACAAGTTAGTTGAAGGTGGCTATGCTAAAGATGAAATACTGAAAGTTGTTAATGAAGGGAAATATGATCCGGCCTGGGATGCTTTATTAGGTGAAGGAGGAGGAAATAGTTTTTCAGTTAATTTTAATGGAAGTATGTTAGGAGCTTCAGGAGCTTTAATGGGGGTTTTAGTTGCTTTTGGTTTATTGTTTCCTAATGCTGAATTAATGTTAATCTTTTTGCCAATCCCTATCAAGGCCAAGTATTTCATTCCAGTAATTATCGGATTAGATATTTTTTCCGGTTTAACAGGAGTTTCTATTTTTAGCCCCAGTAATACAGCTTATTGGGCACACATAGGAGGAGCAGTTACTGGATTTATAGTGATGTGGATTTGGAAAAAGAGAAGGAAGATTTATTTTTAAGACTTAAATGACGATAGCAAAAGATTTAAAATACAGATTTCAGAAGTTTTCAGTAGCCGATAAATTAATTGTGGTCACTACAGTGATATTTGTGCTTCATTTATTACTGGAGCGTTCCTATACTTCTTTTTTCTCTTACTTTAGATTAACTGATGCCTTGACAGATGGTCTGTACAAACCCTGGATGTTTGTCACCTATGCCTTTTTCCATAACATCAGTAATCCAATACATATTGTAGTGAATATGTTTGTACTCCATTTTATTGGGAATTATTTTATTAACCTCTTTAGTGAGACAAAGTTTTTAAGCATCTATTTCTTCGGAATTGTATTAGGAGGATTGGTCTTCTTTTTAGGGGCTCAAATACCTTTTAATCAGATGATTGCTCAAAAGACTCTTTATTTAGTTGGTGCATCAGCAGCGTTAAGAGCATTGATCATATTTTTAGTGATGTATAGCCCTAATATGGAAATCAATATTTTTAATTTTAGGGTGGCATTAAAATATATTGGAATAATTGTTGTTTTATTTGACGTATACTTGTTGTTTGGGAAACAACCAGGAAGCGGTTTAGCGCATATTGGCGGATCTCTTGCGGGTTGTCTATATGCGATGAATATAAAATCAGGAAGTACTATGGGGAGCGGTTTAGAAAGATTTATAGTAACGATTAGTCAGTTATTCAAAAAGAAAAGTCATTTGAAAACTGTTCATAAAACCAGATCAGAAAAGCTGAAAGTTCATAAAACAGATTATCAGAAGAATAGAGAAAAACAAGAGCAAATTGATGAGATTTTAGAAAAGATCAGTAAAAGTGGTTACGAAAGTCTTTCCAAAAAAGATAAGCAATTTTTATTTGACGCTAGTAAAGAAGATTAACAACCAGAGACTAACAACCTAATGAAGAAATTAAGCCTTTTTGACAAGATAATATATGTGCTCAATATCATTGTGGCCTTAGCACTGT
>JABSPN010000462.1 GCA_013214425.1 Flavobacteriaceae bacterium
CTAATCCGTTTCCAAATACTGGCAATCAGTCCTTTTTAGTGTTAGCAAAACAATTGTATGAAGGTTTAGTCTTGCTGAAAAAGAATTGGAACGGGTTTAAAAGTCAACGAGTATGATCGATGCTTTTGACATATTAGAGGATCAAACCATAAGAAATGAATTCTATCAGGCTTTCGAAAAGCTTGATAGAATTGATTTAATTCAGTTGTTATCGGACTTAAAATACATCCCTCTAAAAGCTTTTGACGATCTGCATATTGATGATTCAGAACTCGCTAAAGCGATTAGTCGTTTTCGTTCAGAATATCAAGCTGCATTACAACTCAAATCGTTTAGTAATCTTGATGATATTAGAAAAGCTTCAGAAGCATTAGAATTCGAAGAACCCACTTCAGTAGCCCTAACCAAAAAAGAAACCTATATTCTTAAAGAACTTGTAGGGCTAAACAATGAATTAATTATCCATCAAGTAGTAGAAGGGGAGTGTACCTTGTTGTCTAGAGTACTCTTGTACAGGTATCGAGTATACGACATTAATAAAGGGGTTATGGCCAATCAAAAAGTAACAGGTGCTGTAATACAAAAACTTGAAGCTTCAGCCAAAAAGATTGGTTTTAATGATGGATGGTTAGCATTAGGGAATTTATTAGCCAGTCAAGAAGGCTTATCGACATTTTGCCTATCCTCTTCTGTACTATCCAATAATATATTCGGACATTGTATTTTTATTGAACTACCTTCCAAGCAGGGTAAGGAAGTCATTCGTAGTCTTGGAGCAAAGATCAGGAAAAAGAGACGTTTTATAAAAGCTTTATCTGCAGAAGGCGCTAAAACGACCATTAACCGACTGAGTAAACATGAGGATTTTGGAACCTTGCACAATGAAATTCATAGATTTATGGGCTTTCTTCCCAATAAATTTATGAGACGCACCTTACAAGTCAAGTTATGGACTATGGGGCTGTATCAAGGAAATTTAGATCATGATTTTGGACCTTTATCTACTAATGCTCTTGTTGAATACCTTATGACCATTACCGAAGATGATAATACAGGAAAAGAAGCCTTAGGGTTGAATATATTTAACTTCGGAAATGACCAATGCGCCATTAGTATTCGACAATTATTAACGCATCATTTTTTACCCGTTGAAACTGCAGCTATAGCGCAAGATCAATCTTCGGTTTCTCAAATATTCGATTTTGTGTTAGAAGACAAGTCAAGAGTCACATCCTTAAGCAGGAATGAAAAAAAAAGAGTTCATAAAGAAAGTCAGAAGCTCAAAAAGAATATAGAGATCAAATTACGTGTAGAGTCCAGGACCATTATTAATGGTGCATCACCAAAAAAAGCTAGGCAATACAAGGCGAAAAAAGGTATCATGAAGTTTTTTTCTAACTTATTTAAGTTTGTTAAAAATGCCTTTACCAAACTGTTAAAGCTTATTAAGAAACTCTTCCGACTCATTAAGAAGACCATCAAAATCATTTACAGCGAGATTAAAGAAGCCTTTCAGCATTTTAAAGATGGGCTAACTTTTTTATTTGGTAAACGAATCATTTCAACCAATACGTCTATTACTACAGATTATGATTTCGATTTTGATGGCATCACAAAAATCCATTCCGTACCAACTACACAAGAGCTTCAAGATCATGCTGCAACAGTACGAAATTATGCAGCTGCTATTTATCCTACATTAAATTTTATTCGTATTGTAATTAAATGGGGAATACATATTGCAACAGGCCCTATAGGCTGGTTAAAAATTCTCATTAGCATTGCCAAGTTATTCAAAGAAATGTTAAGGAAACAAATTTTAGTTAAACTAGCTTAGTTTTGTTAAAAGATCAATTCAATAATTAAATAATTCGTTTAGAAACATCTTATTTATACCTTATCACAACTAAACTTACTCGCAGAGAAATTTTATACTCTTGCGTAAACCTTAACGAGAACATCCTAAAAAAAATTGTAACGGATATTTTATCAAATACGCGAATCTCAAATAAGAACTCAATGTGAGCTTTTAGCGGCTGCAAGCGTTGGATAATTGCGTATAAAATAAATTACAATTGTAATTTGATTTTGCAGGATTTTCCTCGAATACGAGAATTATAATTAAGAGCAAAAGGGTTAGCTTTTTTTGGTGTGGCCAAGCGTTGGATAATTGTATGTAAAATAAATTGTGGTAACAATTTGATTTTATAAAACAATCAAAAGCAACGGAGTAATAACAAATATTCTCAGAATAAAACGGACCTCATAAAACTTTGGCTAAAACAGGAGGTAAAATAATTGATCAAGTGAATCAATTATTTTGACTGCCAGATGATTCGGCTATAGATAAGCGTGCATATTTTAGGGGTTTAGTAATTAAGTTATTTAAGAGCTATATAAAAACAACGAATTTCAAAGCAATCTTAATATGTT
>JABSPN010000463.1 GCA_013214425.1 Flavobacteriaceae bacterium
GATTGTTTCACGGTAAGCAACCTGAGGTTGACCAACAACTAGGTCTACGCCGTAAGTACGCTTAAGGATATCTACTTTGATATCTAAGTGAAGCTCACCCATACCAGAAATAATTGTCTGCCCTGAAGCTTCATCCGTTCTTACTGTAAAAGTCGGATCCTCTTCGGCTAATTTACCTAAAGCAATACCTAATTTATCAACATCTGCCTTAGTTTTAGGCTCAACAGCAATACCAATTACTGGATCTGGAAAGTCCATAGATTCTAAAACAATTGGTGCTTTTTCATCAGATAAAGTATCACCAGTTTTGATAGACTTAAATCCAACAGCTGCACCAATATCTCCAGCTTCAATATATTCAATTGCATTTTGTTTATTCGAATGCATTTGATAGATACGAGAGATACGCTCTTTCTTTCCTGAACGGTTATTTAACACATAAGAACCTGCATCTAAACGACCAGAATAAGCTCTAAAGAATGCTAAACGACCAACGAAAGGATCTGTAGCAATTTTAAATGCTAAAGCCGAAAAAGGCTCTTTTGCATCTGGTTTACGAGATATCTCATCACCCGTATTTGGATCTGTACCCACAATCGCTTCCTTATCAGTAGGAGATGGCAAGTAACGACAAACAGCATCTAACAAGAACTGAACTCCCTTATTTTTGAATGCCGACCCGCAAATCATTGGAATAATAGACATGTCCATTACAGCAGCTCTCAATGCAGCATGCACCTCGTCTTCAGTAATAGAATCCTCATCTTCCATGAATTTCTCTAAAAGATTCTCATCATAACCAGCTACCTCTTCAATAAGATTTGCTCTTAATGCAGCAGCTTCTTCTTTTAAATCCTCTGGAATATCGATTACATCAAAAGTTGATCCTTGAGTTTCATCATGCCATACTATAGCACGGTTCTTTACTAAATCAACAATACCTTTGAAATCAGCCTCATCACCAATATTCATTACAATTGGAACTGCATTTGAACCTAACATATCTTTAACCTGTTGACATACTGCCATAAAGTTAGATCCTTGACGATCCATTTTATTAACAAATCCAATTCTTGGTACTTTGTAGTTATCTGCTAACCTCCAGTTTGTTTCAGATTGAGGCTCAACCCCATCAACAGCACTAAATAAGAATACTAACCCATCTAAAACTCTTAATGAACGGTTTACCTCTACAGTAAAGTCAACGTGACCAGGAGTATCGATAATATTGAAGTGATACCCTTTAGCGTCAGCAGTTGGCTTTCCGTTTTCAGTTGGGAAGTTCCAAGTACAAGTAGTTGCAGCAGAAGTGATTGTAATACCTCTTTCTTGCTCTTGCTCCATCCAGTCCATAGTGGCTGCACCGTCATGAACTTCACCTATTTTGTGACTTACACCCGTATAATACAATATACGCTCTGTAGTAGTTGTTTTTCCAGCATCAATATGAGCTGCAATCCCAATGTTTCTAGTGTATTTTAAATCTCTAGCCATTTTTATAATTATTAGAATCTAAAGTGAGAGAATGCTTTATTGGCTTCAGCCATTTTGTGAGTATCAACTCTTTTCTTAACTGCAGCTCCTTCTTCTTTAGCAGCAGCTAAAACTTCATTGGCCAATTTTAAAGCCATTGACTTCTCATTTCTCTTTCTTGAGTAAGAAATCAACCACTTCATAGCCATTGATACCTTTCTATCAGCTCTAATTGGCATAGGTATTTGGAAAGTTGCTCCACCAACACGCCTACTTCTTACCTCAACATGAGGCATTACATTGGACAATGCTTCTTTCCATATTTCTAAAGCAGTTTTTTCGTCATCCTGCTTTTTTTCGTCGATGATATCGATTGCGTCATAAAAAACTTTGAACGCAACAGATTTTTTACCATCCCACATTAAGTTGTTTACAAAACGTGTAACCAGTTGATCTCCAAATCTTGGATCTGGAAGCAATGGCCTTTTTTTCGCTTTTCTTTTTCTCATGTCTTAACATTAAAAGTTTTAAATTACTTCTTAGGGCGTTTTGCACCATACTTAGATCTTCTTTGCGTTCTACCTTCAACACCTGCTGTGTCTAAAGCACCACGAACGATGTGATATCTAACTCCTGGCAAATCTTTCACCCTTCCACCTCTAACTAATACTATCGAGTGCTCCTGTAGGTTGTGACCCTCACCTCCGATGTACGCGTAAACCTCGTTTCCGTTTGTTAAACGAACCCTAGCCACCTTTCTCATCGCTGAGTTAGGCTTTTTAGGAGTTGTTGTATAAACACGAGTACACACACCTCTTCTTTGTGGGCACGAATTCAAAGCAGCCGATTTACTCTTCTTAGTTATTTTGGCTCTACCTTTTCGTACTAATTGTGAAATTGTTGGCATAAATACTTGATAATTAATATTTTAATTAAAA
>JABSPN010000464.1 GCA_013214425.1 Flavobacteriaceae bacterium
CATTTCATCTTTAATATTTCCTCGATTCAAAACGTGTGTCTTAAAATATTCTGGAATATTACCCTCTTTTCTTTCTGAAAACTCTTTCCCCCATGAATTGGCGGGAGCATAAAAAAAATTTTCATAACCTAAAACACCTGAAAAACCAGCAGAAATCGGTTTCTTATTGCAATTTGAAAATGCGAGATTTGCTGGGTGGGGATTTGAAATTAATCAATTAAACAAATACCCAACATTGACTTTAACTACGAAAGCTGGTATATTCAAAGATGTAATCAAATTAAAATCTGTAATGTATTATCCCGAAAGAGAAAATGCAGTACAATTTATGTATTGGAGCAAAAAAAACGGATATATTAAATTCGAAAGAAAAGACGGACTGACATGGGAGTTGATAAAAAAATACGTGCCCTAACAACGTGTATAATTAATTGCTTTGGTCATTGCCTACTTGGAAAATTCCTTCGGAATTTTCTCGCGTTCATTTTTGTTTACTAAATTAGTTGCTCAAACACGCAACTAATCATACACAAAACGTTGGCATTCATTGAGAAAACAAAATGGAATCAGAAAAGACATTTAAGACAAAAACGGGATTTTGCCATATCCTTCCTGACAAAATTATCTTGACAAGAGACGGAGTTGTTGGAAATGTGGCTAAAGTGACTGTTGGTAACAACATTACAAGAATCCTTCTAATTTACGGAGCAATAACAGTTGGACTATTCTATTTTGGTTATGAAGCATATAACAACGGAAAAATGTTTCAGCCAATATTATTTGGACTAATCGGACTATATCTGATTTACGGAATTGTAAGTAGTCTAAATAATTCAGCGACACCAACTATCGACCGAAAAAAAATTAAAGATGTAAAGTTGAAAAAAGCTATTAAAGGACTGACTCGTTCGAGATTTGAAGTGCTTTTCGAATATGAAAATGGAAAAATAAAAAAACGACTCATTATGCTTCCAGGCTCATTGACTGACGGACAGAATGAAACAGAAAAGGCTCTTGAGATAATGAAAGAAGAGCAACTCTTAAAATAAGAAAACGAAATGCCAACAGGGTGTAAAATGCATAGCCTCCTGACGTCAGCTACGACATCTTACACTAACCGTTGGCAATAATGCAAAACTGAACGTTAAATCTAAAATATAATTCAAAATAGTATGAAAGAAATCAAAAAGATCGGACTTATTGTTTGCCTAATAATTATGGCATCTTGTTCATCAACAAAAAATATCGGAAACGTTCAAAGAGATGGAAGTTCATTTGAGAAAGCAATTATAGCAAACAGTATTTCGTCTGAATATGAGTATGTACGAAAAGTTTGTTCTGACTGCCAATTATTAGGGCAATCTTTAGTTTTTGAAAAAAAGAAACCTTACGATATTCTCAAGCTCAAAAAACCGAATGGAGAAGAAGTTTCTTATTATTTTGATATTTCAAAATTTTATGGAAAAGGATTTTAAATTGGTCGAACTAAGGGAATAAAAGAAAACACTATTGCCAACAAAACCTAAACTGCATTAAAACGCATTTTACACGAACCGTTACCACCAATTTGAATGAATCGTATTTTAATAAACATATTATTAATTCTAACTTTTGGATTATTCCAAAATACATCTGCGCAGGAATCAGAATCGAAAGTTGGAAAAGTAAAAGTTGTGAAGTATCGAGACACTAACGATAAATTAACAGAGTCAACAACTGACAAAACTCTTGAGTATTTGAATAAAAGAAAACACAATATTTTAATTACGAATAAAAAGGACACTACTCTTTTAAAAACTGACTCTCTTGGAATTTTTAAAATCCCAAATAAATATTTCAGTTATTGTAGTATAACTGTAAATCCTAAAACAAAAAACTTAAGAGAAGAATTCTTGTTTATTGAGGGACTTGGTGAAAAAGACAGTCTCGAATTTAAAATTTATGATTACCATTTCTCTATTAAAATTGATTCGACTAAAGCACCTGAATTTTATAATAAATTCAACACTAAAAAGGCTGAACAAGACTTTTTTGCTGGAAATAAAAGATACTTGCTTGGAAATGGAATTGAATACTCAAAGAATTTTATTGAACAATTGGAATTAAAATCTAAAGAGTATCAATTTGAAATTGAGTATCCCGAAAAAATGTATGGAACTTTGGTGGAAAATCGAATTCTGTACAGATACAATGAACGAATGAAAGAATTACTCGGAATAAAAAACTGGTGGTAACAATTTATAACCGCAATTACGGCGGAATTTCCGATAGGAATTTCGCTTGGAATTGCTAACAACAGTTCTCAACTAATAACAATAACTTTAAAACCATAACTGACGGTTATACGAGACCGTTATATTACATTTGTGCTAATTGATTCAACGCTGTTTATCACAGCTA
>JABSPN010000465.1 GCA_013214425.1 Flavobacteriaceae bacterium
CTGGCCACAGGCCCGAAAGTCGGCTCACTGCATCTCCCATCAGGATATCCGTTTTTCCGCAAATCGAAAATCGCTCGTTGTGAATCTAATGAAATTTGCTCTAGTTTACAAAAACATACCAACCGCCACTGCGGGCGAACGCTAGACGGACTAAGCCGGGGTCCTCACGCACCACTCCCAACCCCGAAAACCCACCGAAATTCACAGCACAACCAGGTTTGACGCCAAAAACCATGATTTTCTGTAAAATCATATTTAACCGACACAACAAAAAGTTTCATTTGACTCTTTATATGCAGCGCTAGAAAAGCTAAGTTCATTTGAAATATTTGAGCCAGATTCTTCTAAAACTACATCATTATTTGAAATGATAGATGGAGTTACTGTAATAAATATTGCAGGATATGATCCTGACATACAAAATTTGATTGTTGCAATTACTTTAGATATTTTTTATACTCAAATGCAAATAAAAGGTGCATCAGAACAAAAAGATGGATATAGAGAACTTACTAAAATGATACTAGTAGATGAAGCAGATAACTTTATGTCTCAAGATTTTGAGAGTTTAAGAAAAATCCTTAAAGAAGGAAGAGAATTTGGAGTAGGTACTATATTGTCAACTCAACAACTTAGTCATTTTAAAACATCTGAAAATGATTATGCTGATTATATTTTATCTTGGATAATTCATAAGGTTGATAAAATTAAATCTCAAGATATGGGATCTATTTTTAACTTAAGTAATAAAAATGAAGCAGAAAACCTTATGGATCAAATACGTCAACTAAAAGAACATCATAGTATTTATGTGGATGGAAAAAAGAATATGTTTAAAATGAGAGATTTAGCATTTTGGGAATTGCTAGAAAAAGAAAATATAATCATATCTAAAATAGATTTTGATTTAGTTAATAAGATTGAGGAAACACATAATGATACAAGCAAGTAAAATAAATGATAAAATAAGAATAGTTATTAATTTAGATAATAGTTTATTAGATAATAGTGAAAATAAAGAGAATATAATTCAGCAAGATGCTTATAAAGCTTGTGAAAATCTTTTGAAAAATAAATTAGATTTAGCAGCTAGCTATGATAGTAAAAGATTTGATCGTTATCATGAGACTATTACAGTACAAGGTGAAAGAGGTACAGGTAAAACAAGTTTTATTTTAGGTATCAAAAAAATGATAGAAGAAAATAAAATGCCTAATGTAAAAGGAGTACAAACATTAGATATCTTAGATCCTACACTTCTTGGTGATAGACAAAAAGTATTGCTTATTATTATTTCAAATATTGTTGAAGTTGTAAAGAATGATTCAGAAAAAAAACAAGAACAGCAGCAGAATGAATGGCATGATAAATTAATAAAGCTTGCAGAAGGATTAAATAGTATTATTAATGTAGGCAGTGATCCAAGTAAAGATAATTTATGGGATGATGCAGGATTAATACTTGAAAAAGGTCTTATAAAAGCAAAAGCAGGTGTTTCCTTTGAAAAACAATTCCATGAATTTATAGAGTACAGTTTAAAAATGATTAGAAAACGAGCTTTTTTATTAGTACTTGATGATATAGATACAAATTTTAAAAAAGGTTGGGATGTTTTAGAAATAATCAGAAAATATATTACTACTCCACATATTATTACTATAATATCAGGGGATATCAGTTTATACAATCATATTATTAGACAAGAAAAATGGAAACTTTTTGAAGATTTAAAAAACTATGAAGAATGTGAGAAATATAGAACAGAAGTAGATGATTTACAAGAACAATATTTGATAAAAATTTTAAAACCAGAAAATTATATAAATTTATATAGTTTAGATTATTATTTAAATTACAAAAAAAATGATTATCAAATAATTATTAAATCAAAAGAACAAGAGGATGAACCTTTAGAATATTTTGTAAATGAATTATTTGAAAATATGTTTGGACGAAAAGAATATAAGAAAATATTTTTAACAATGCCTATAAGAACAAATATTCAGTTATTCAAAGCATATATAGAATCCAAAAAGATAATAATGTATTCACAAAAACTTGAATCTGGAAAGATAGAAGAAGTAAATGAAGTTATTTTTAATAAAAAGTATTTTTTTCAAAAAGTAAAAGACATTTTTGTTACTACTTTTTCAAACTTTAATATTGATATGCAGTTTTTTGAATTATTAAGAGATGATGATAATATAAATAGATTTTTATCAGAATTTATTAAAAATGAGAAATTAGAGTTTATTGAATTATCAGAATTTAAGCCTCAGAATAATAATAATAAGATTAATACTAACACTAACACCAACCACACTAACACCACATCAACACCGTCAACCCCGCACAGTCGTACACGCCACCATCGCAACACTATATTGCCACAACCAACAC
>JABSPN010000466.1 GCA_013214425.1 Flavobacteriaceae bacterium
CCCACTAAAGCTAAATCACCAATTACATCTAATAATTTATGTCTGGCTGCCTCATTAGGGTAATGCAATGTCAGGTTATCTAGAATCCCATTTGGTTTAACCGAAATAGAATCTTTATTAAAAGCAACTCTTAATTTATCCATTGTCTCCTGTGACAATTCTTTGTCAACATAAACAATTGCATTATTAAGAACACCTCCTTTAATTAATCCGTGTTCTAATAAAGACTCTAACTCGTGGAAAAAACTAAATGTTATGGAATTTGCAATATCTTCTTTGAATGAAGACAATTCTTTAAGTGTCGCATTTTGAGTTCCTAAAACCTTAGTTCCAAAATCGACCATAGTAGTTACCTGATAACTATCTGAAGGCATGACCAGAATTTCACTTCCTGTTTCTTCATCAGTGTAAGAAATAACATCTTTTACAACATATTCTTCCCTATCAGCTTCTTGCTCGACAATTCCAGCTTCTTCCAAAGCTTCAACGAAATATTTTGAAGAACCATCCATAATTGGTGGTTCAGAAGCGTTCAGCTCAATAATACAGTTATCAATTTCAAGCCCCACTAAAGCAGCTAATACGTGCTCTGAGGTTTGAATCTTAACACCTTTTTTCTCTAAGTTGGTTCCTCTTTGTGTGTTAACCACATAACTTGCATCGGCTTCAATTACAGGAGATCCCTCTAAATCTATTCTGACAAAAGCATATCCATTATTTTCTGGCGCAGGTTTAAACGTTAAGGTAACTTCTTTTCCCGTGTGAAGTCCAACACCCGTAAGTGTAACTTCTTTTTCTATTGTTCTTTGCTTAGCTATTATTTCTTCAGCCATTGCTAATATTTTTCTCTAATTTATCTAATCGTGATGCTAATTTCGGTAAGTTTTTGAAATACACATAAGACTTGTTGTAATCACCATAATTAAGAGCTGGAGAACCTTGCAACACTTCATTATCTTTTACATTTCTTCCAATTCCGGATTGAGCTTGTATTCTAACATTATTACCAATCGTAATATGCCCCACTATTCCTACTTGCCCTCCAATCATACAATTATCTCCAATTTTTGTTGAACCAGCAACTCCTGTTTGCGCAGCAATAACTGTGTTTTTACCTATTTCAACATTATGAGCAATTTGTATATGATTATCCAGCTTGACGCCTGTCCTAATTATTGTTGATCCTAGTGTTGCTCTATCGATAGTTGTACAGGCACCTATATCAACATGAGATTCGAGAATTACATTTCCAGTTTGAGGAACTTTTTTGTAATCACCGTTTTCTGTTGGAGCAAATCCGAATCCATCTGCACCAACTACAGCTCCAGAGTGTATTACACATCCTTTACCTATTACCGAATCTGAATATACTTTAGCTCCTGAAAAAATCACTACATCATCGTCAATACTAACATTATCTCCAATAAAGACATGCGGATAAATCTTAACATTGTTTCCAATAGTCACATTATCTCCTACATAGCTAAATGCTCCTAAGTATATGTTCTCACCATGAGTACTTGAGTCAGAAATATATTGTGGTGATTCAATCCCTTTTTTGTTATTTTTCACCTGATTATAGTATTCTAATAACTTAGAAAAAGCTTTGTAAGCATCATCCACTTTAATCAAAGTAGTCTTAATCTCTTGTTCAGGAATAAATTCATTATTAACAATAGTTGCCGAAGCTTTTGTTGAGTATATGAATGATTTATACTTAGGATTCGCTAAGAATGTTAGAGATCCTTCAGTACCTTCTTCAATTTTTGAAAGCTTGTAGACTTCCGTGTCAGGGTTTCCTACTATCTCACCTTCTAATATTCCAGCTATTTGGGCTACAGTAAATTTCATTGACGACAAAAATAACAAAAATGGTTTAAATATTATTTTTTTGGGTAGCAGATATAATACTTCACTACCTTCTCTTCTAACGCTTGTAAATTAAAATGGTCTGAAGCTTCTGCAACATCCACTTTCTTTCCGTTTTTTAATACGATATTAATGTTTTGATTTTCTGAGCTATAAGCCGTATTTGAAATACTTTCTTTAAAAACAAAATATTCAGAAACATCAGCATTTAAGTTTGTTTTTTCTATAAACTCCTTCCTTTTTTTAAACAATATTTCTTCCGTTATCTCTTCTTTTGAAAGTTGAATTTTAAGAAGTTTTCTGTTTAATATCATTTTAGATAGTTCCGATAGGACATAATCCGGATGATTCATCCATGCTTTGATCGAAGAAATAATGTCATTATCATCCAATAATGAAAAACGCTGTAAAGCATCTGCGTTAAAATCGTTTATTTTAACTTTATTACCCAAAAAGAACTGTAGCGGCTCACTCGCTAAAACTTCGACACCATCGTTTACTAATTCTTTGGCTCTCTTCAAAATTCTTGT
>JABSPN010000467.1 GCA_013214425.1 Flavobacteriaceae bacterium
AGAAAATAAAGACATTACTTACTTAAGACCCGATTCCAAGAGTCAGGTTACTATTGAATATAGTGACGATAATGTTCCACAACGAATTGATGCAATTGTAGTCTCTACACAGCATGATGACTTTGAAAGTGATGACGAAATGTTAGCCAAGATCAGAAAAGATATCGTTGAAATTTTAATCCCACGTGTCGTGGCTCAGCTACCAAAAGAAATCCAGGCTTTATTTAACGATCAAATTAAGTATCATATTAACCCAACTGGAAAGTTCGTTATTGGTGGACCTCACGGTGATACTGGATTAACTGGAAGAAAGATTATTGTTGATACGTATGGTGGTAAAGGTGCTCATGGTGGAGGAGCTTTCTCCGGAAAAGATCCTAGTAAAGTAGACCGAAGTGCTGCCTATGCTACGAGACATATCGCTAAGAATATGGTCGCTGCTAGAGTATGTGACGAAATCCTAGTACAAGTATCGTATGCAATTGGTGTGGTTGAACCTATGGGAATCTTTGTTGAAACTTATGGAACTTGTCCGTTTAATATGACAGATGGAGAAATTGCTAAAAAAATATCACAAATTTTTGATATGCGTCCAGCCGCTATAGAAAAGCGTTTAAAGTTAAGACAACCTATGTATGCTGAAACAGCTGCATACGGACACATGGGAAGAAAGAATGAAACAATCAGTAAAACATTCGTCCAACCTAATGGTGAATCGAAACAAGTGGATGTTGAATTATTCACTTGGGAAAAATTAGATTATGTTGACAAGGTGAAAGAAGCATTTGGACTGTAATATGTATATTACGTTTTGTCTTACATCTTGACTGTCTTTAAGCTGTGAAGCTTCAGCGACACGTATACCTCGATATGAGAAAATCAAGAAAAAGCCGCTTCTGTGAAGCGGCTTTTTCTTTGCATAATGATTGGCTCTATATCTATGACAACACTGTTGGGGCAATATGTAATAGTCCATCTTATGATTGGCATTTAACCAACCTTAGAAATTATGTAAAATTAAGCCCCAATAACAGGCATGGTATTTCATTAAATGATGAAAAATTTTCCTCGCTCGGTGAAGGCACTGGCAAAATAGCCGTGCTAAAAACTATGCTATCAGACATAAAAACGACTCGTTTATCAATTCGTATTACACTATTGATGTTCTTTTTTCTTGTGCAACAGCACTATGTCAAGACCTTCCAAAAAGTGAAATGGAACAGCTGCGCTTTATGGTTGGCGAATGACTAGGCACATCACAAACTTATGAAGGTGGTTTCCTCGTTAAAGAAATCCCAGCATACCAACACATTCGTTATGATCTGGATAAAAGTATTTTAGTTATTAAACTCAATTCTGCTTCCCTGCAGCTGCACACAATTATCTACTATAATCACAAAGCGCAACAATACTATTACTATCCTTTTTCTAAGCATGAAGTAGCCAAATCACCTATACGGAAAATTTATCGTTTGACCTAGTAAAGAAAAACGGTTTGTATTTGGAAAAACTACAACTGGTGAATTTAGCGAATATGATGAACGCCTTGTTAATGGCCAATGGGAGCGCTATTTTATAGATACTTTTACGAACACTAAGTAGCATCAAAAGAACGTATTCATGCATTTACAAATAACAACATATAGACTGTAAAGTACTACATTTATATGATTTTCAATGAAGCCTATCAATTTTCAAAGCTGAATAAAAAAACAAGAAATAAGATTTTTTTTGTAAAAGTTTGTTTTTATATTGGAAAAAACTTTAAAACTACCCAATTATGAGTCAAAAAGACCATTGTATAAACAACGAAAAAAAACAAGTCATCATCGCAGGATTACAATTAACCAAAATTCTTTGTGAACGTGTCAATGACAAAAGCAAACCCATCCCGCTTTCCCACATTTCAAAAGAGCCCGCAACTACCATTTACAAAACTGAAAATGAGCAGGTGTACCGTGTAAATATTATGGCACATCTTCCAAATAATCTGAGCCCTATTGAAAGACACTCTGAAACCTGCAATTATATTGTATCGGGGAAACACCAAGTGCCAACTGCAGGGATTATTTTAGACAATAACGATGAAATTTTCCTTAATTATAATGGGGTAAGTAATGTGCTAACCTCGGTAGACAAAGAAGTCATTCTGTGCCGTGACTTTAGAATCGAGTTCGACTGTAACGATCCTATTGTTGAAGAATTTGACCTTTACTCAATCCAATTTGAATACAAACTGGAACCAACGATGCAAAGATTCGACTCAAAACTTGCAAGCTCTGCTAACGAGAGCTCGACCCCAACGGTCAACGGCCAACTCTGGCCGACAACCAATGGCCGACCGCACGGTGTTGGCAAAGTATAGTCCAACGGGTCGGCGACAAGTTTAGC
>JABSPN010000468.1 GCA_013214425.1 Flavobacteriaceae bacterium
AGCCTAGATGGGAATCTTGCTATTATTATGGGTTCTGAGGGAAAAGGTGTTACATCTTCTGTGTTAAAACTTGCTGACGAAAAACTAAAACTACCCATGCTTGGTTCCATTTCATCTTTGAATGTTTCTATAGCTTGTGGTGTCATTCTCTACGAAGCAGTAAGACAAAGAAGAGTCTAAATAGATGCTATTCTTCCTCAGTAGGCTTATAATGGTATTCGTAGATAATATTGTCTTCAATTATTTGATCAAACCTATTAGGAATAAATTTTCCATTTTCATCAAAATGACTCATAAATAGATCACTATTTTCATCAAAATCATCTTTTTGCCATTCATATTTGGGGCTTTTATCGACTTTTATTTGTACAAAAAAGGCTAAAAGAACTCCTATGATGGCTCCAGATAAGTGACCTTCCCAGGAAACTCCGTCTTCAACTGGAAACAAATACCATATCATACTTCCGTAGTAAAAAACTACACTAAGAGAGATTGCTATTAGTCTGAAATGAAATGCTATAATACCCTTGAAAAATAAGAATGAGGCCAAAACATATATAAGGCCACTGGCTCCTATATGAAAAGAAGGTCTACCAATTAACCAGGTGATAATTCCTGTGCCAAGAATTCCTACAATAATGACTTTCCAAAAATGATCACGATAAAAAAATGCCAAGGCAGAACTCAAAACAAAAAGCGGTATGGTATTATGGTATAAATGTTCAATACCTGAATGAATCCATGGACTAAACAAAATACCTTTTAAACCAGTAAACTTTAAAGGTCTAATTCCAAAATGAGCAAAATTGAATCCAAAGGTAACTTCAACCCAATAGACAAGCCAAATAAGCAAAACAAAAAACAAAGGATATTTCCAGAACTTAGTATTTGATTTTTCATCTATCATATGTAATTCTCTATCAAAAAAACATCCAAAATTTAATTCTTGAATTTTTGTCATGTTTTCTTATTCTACTACTTTGACTTTAATAAAAATAATTACTTTTACTCTATGAACAAACCATTGGCAGAAAGAATGAGACCTCAAAGTCTCGAGGGTTATATTGGACAAGGTCACTTAGTTGGTCCTAACGGTTCTTTGACAACTCAAATAAAAAATGGTTTGATTCCGTCTTTGATATTATGGGGGCCTCCGGGTACAGGAAAAACAACTTTAGCACAAATTATTGCAAATGAGTCTAAGCGGCCATTCTACACACTTAGCGCTATAAACTCAGGAGTTAAAGAAGTTCGAGAGGTAATCTATAAGGCAAAGCAACAGGATGGATTATTTACCGCCAAAAACCCTATTTTATTTATTGATGAGATTCATCGCTTTAGCAAATCACAACAAGATTCTTTATTATTAGCTGTAGAAAAAGGATGGATAACGCTTATAGGAGCCACTACTGAAAATCCGAGTTTTGAAGTTGTTCCAGCCTTACTGTCAAGGTGTCAAGTTTATATACTAAATTCTTTTAACAAAGAAAACTTAGAACACTTATTAGAAAAAGCTTTAAAGGAAGATGAACTCATTGGTAAAAAAGAAGTCACTATCAAAGAAACAGAAGCTTTGTTACGCTTATCTGGCGGTGATGCAAGAAAACTATTGAATATCTTTGAATTGGTTATCAATACTGAGGAATTAGACAAGGTAAACATCACCAATGATTTTGTATTACAAAAAGTTCAGAAAAACACTGTGCTTTATGACAAAACAGGCGAACAACATTACGACATTATTTCTGCATTTATTAAATCTATTAGAGGAAGTGACCCAAATGCGGCAGTATACTGGTTAGCCAGAATGATTGAAGGTGGCGAGGATGTAAAATTTATTGCACGAAGATTGCTCATACTTGCAAGCGAAGATATTGGAAATGCTAATCCGACTGCTCTAGTTATAGCCAATAATACTTTTCAGGCTGTAACTACTATAGGCTATCCTGAATCTAGAATAACACTAAGTCAATGTGTTATTTATTTAGCGACTTCTCCTAAGAGTAACAGTTCTTACATGGCCATCAAAAAAGCTCAGCAATTGGTGCGTCAAACTGGAGATTTACCGGTTCCTTTAGAATTGAGAAATGCCCCAACTAAATTGATGAAAGAGATAGGCTATGGTGCTAATTATAAATATGCTCATGACTATGATAACAACTTTGTTGCTCATGAATTTCTTCCTGAAGAAATTAGCAATACAAAACTATTTGATCCTGGTGAAAACTCTAGAGAAAAAAGTATTCGTGATTTTCTTAAAATCAGGTGGAAAGAAAAGTACGGTTATTAATTATCGACTTTTTTAAAACTTTCTGTCTTGACAGCACCACTATCATCTAGTTTATCAAATACTAGATTCCCATTCTTATCAAAATAAGCCGAAGCC
>JABSPN010000469.1 GCA_013214425.1 Flavobacteriaceae bacterium
ACCATGGTAGGGAAGTTTAGCGGCAATAATTTCGCTTCTTCCTGTGGCTCGTTTGGCTAATTTCATAGCACCTTCAATGGCTTCTGTTCCAGAGTTAACCAGATATGTTTTTGATAGTGATTCAGGAAGATGGTTTGCTAACAACTTTGCAAGTTCGACAGCAGGTTGTTGAATGTATTCTCCATAAACCATTACATGTAAATAACGGTCTAGTTGTTCTTTAATGGCCTCAACTACTTTTGGGTGTTGATGTCCAAGGCTACAAGCAGATACACCGGCAACAAAATCTAAATAAGCTTTGTTAGAAGTGTCATAAATATAGGATCCTTTAGCATGAGAAATCTCCATTGCTAATGGATGCGGAGTAGTTTGAGCCTGATATTTAAAAAAATCTTCTCTCAAAGTGAGCTATTTTTTGTTGAGTTCTTTATCAGGCTTGTCTTTATCTTCATAAAGACTACTTTTTTCATTTTCCTTGAGACCTTCTATTTGTTTCAGGAATTCTTCGTCTTCAATAACTACTGGATCTTCTATACCTTTAATTTTGGGTAATTCAAGCGGGGGATCGTCTTTAAATAAATCTTCTTTTGAAAGTAAGCGTTCCTCACCACGCCAGATAAACCCTCTTAGTTTCCGGGTGTTTTCGGGGAGGTCTGACTCTGGGTAAGTTTTAGCACTTACCTGTTTATATTGGGTGATTTCCTGAATTTCATTGTCTTCGAGTTTGATGTTAATGGAACTACAAATCGCTTTGTCAATTCCAATTAAACTTCCATCATCTTCTCGTATGTAAAAGATACTCTCTGCGTTCTTAATGATGTCTACATTATAAATTTCATTTTTCTCATTAAACAGGCCGTAAAGTTCTTTTCCTTTTACTTGATTGTAGCCTTTAATACTGTCTTTTTGAACCAGAAAAACATCGTAAAATACTTTTAATGAATCCAGCTTTTCTATCTCTGGATTATTAATAATATGAATAGTATCTCCAGTCATTTGATTTTCACCCGACCAAATAATAGGTTTTCTGATCAGTTTTGTCAATCCTCTTTTTTGATCGACATGAACAGAATCTGCTTTACCACTCATATCAGCTTTGTATAGCTTAACATTTTTAAACCCTCGGATGATTCTGTTTTCAGGTTTTCCAGTGACCATTAACGTATCACCGTGAATGTAAATAGAGTCTTTTTCCTGAACGGTAATTGCGACAGCTCTTTTGGTGATAAAAACTGAATCTTTTTCCCGGAAGACTTCAGCATAATGTCCCCTAATAATACTGTTATTGGCAGTATCGGTTACTTTGATGTTGTTGGTGGCGGAAGCAAAGTTTTTAGTTCTGTCAAAATATAAGCTGTCGCCTTCAATAATTCTATTGCTATAATCGATTCTGGAATTTTTTACAAAAAATCCAGTGTCGTTTCGGGTGTTATAAAAGCCTCTTTCACAGTACACGGTGCTGGTTTCACTTTTTATAGTTGAAGCTCCGTACATGTAGGCATGACCGGCATCAGCATAATAATCCATTTGCTTAGAATCTATTTCATACTCTGGATTTTTAATGTTGACTTCAGAAACGAATTGGTATTTTTTTGATTCCGTATAATATCGTCCAATGTTACTGGTGAGTACACTAGCGCTATCTCTAACTTTGCCTCCAGATCTATAATAAGCTATTTGCTTTTCACGATTAAAGAATAAGGTGTCAGTTTCAAGAGTAGTTTTAGGTTCTGTTAAGCGTACATCTCCAGCCGAAAAAGCGATTTGCGTTTGTCCGCTATATTCAGCATACTTACTGGTCATGTTAATCGTGTCACCTTGATTGATACGTACATTCCCAAAAGCTCTGATGAAATCGGTGTCTTTATAGTGATAGGCTTTATCACACCACATTCTAACTCCATTATGAGAAATTTCGACCTCTCCAGTTAGAATGGTAGCGCCAGGGAATTTTTCTTCATTCTTATCAAAGTACTTAGCATTCTCGATATTAATAGTGCTTCCTTCTTGTCCGTAAGAAGTAAGAAGTAAGAAGTAAGAAGCAATGAGTAAAATTGCTTTTCTATATGTGAAAAAAGATCTTTTCAAATTAGAAATTTTGGTAAAAATAATTATTTCTGATTTGTAGCCATGGCTTTTAAGTTGATTTTAGGATTAATTTAAAACGAAATAATGGGTAATGATTTTTTGTATGCAGCACTACATCATAAACATGGCGGAATCTGAAAAGCCAAAAAAGAGAGTAGGAAAAAAATCAAATTTTAAAAAATTATGAAAAAATTAAAGACTTTATTAGTTCTAGCTATTTTGGCATTTCAAGGAATGTCGGCTCAGAATAATTCATTTCCAACTTCTGGAAATGTAGGAATAGGAACCACTACTCC
>JABSPN010000047.1 GCA_013214425.1 Flavobacteriaceae bacterium
CGGAGAGGTTACACCAGACGAAGTTTCTCAAGCGGTAGAAGATTATCAGAACATCAACTTCTTTTCAGGCATTTTCCAGTCATTTGGAGATGCTCCAGGTGGATTTAGCGAGGAACTTAGGGAGTTTACTTGGGCTTTAGGAACAGAATACTGGTATCAAGATTCATTTGCACTTAGGGCAGGATATTTTAATGAAGCCGAAGAAAAGGGGGCACGTAAGTTCTTCTCAATTGGAGCAGGATTCAAATATAATATTGTCAATGTAGATGTGTCGTATTTATTCTCTGCTTCTAAAGTTAGAAGTCCATTAGAAAAAACACTTCGTTTCTCTTTAGTGTTTAACTTTGGAGATACTTATGACGAAAACTAATAGATGAAAGAAATAAAGATTGTTACATCTTTTAAAGTATATGAACAGCTGACGGATTTACCTGAAGCTGTTTTTAGTCTTATGCAAGTTGCAATTCAGGCCAGAAACGCAGCTTATGCGCCCTATTCTCAATTTAATGTGGGGGCAGCCCTGCGTTTAGATAATGGAGAAATAGTTATTGGTAATAATCAGGAGAATGCAGCTTATCCTTCTGGGTTATGTGCTGAAAGAGTAGCGATATATCAAGCAGGAGCTAAATACCCAAATGCTAAGATTGTTGAGATGGCGATCACTGCAACCTCACAGAAGCATAAAGTAACAGATCCAATCCCTCCTTGTGGCGCTTGTAGACAAAGTATTGCTGAATATGAAATACGGCAAGAGCAACCCATAGCCATATATTTTATGGGAGAAGAAGGCAAGATTTTGAAATCAGACTCATTGTCAGATTTATTACCACTTACATTTCAAAAATCACATCTTTAATTAATAAAGTTATTTTTGTGCAGTTTTTTTTCAAAAAACTCTTTTTTCATTCTGTCTGAAAAGATTACATTTGTTTACTTTTATCAAAAAGAAACGACAAATAAATACCATACTTCAAATTTTAAACTAGAAGATGAAAAGAATTACAAAAGCGACTTATTTAAAATGGTATGAGGACATGCTATTTTGGAGAAAGTTTGAAGACAAACTGGCGGCTGTTTATATTCAGCAAAAAGTTAGAGGATTTCTTCACTTGTATAATGGTCAGGAAGCGGTTTTAGCAGGATCATTACATGCAATGGATTTATCGAAAGATAAAATGATTACAGCATACCGTAATCACGTTCAACCAATCGGTATGGGAGTTGATCCTAAAAGAGTTATGGCCGAATTGTATGGAAAAGCTACAGGAACTTCTAATGGATTAGGAGGATCAATGCATATATTCTCCAAAGAGCATGGTTTTTACGGAGGTCATGGTATCGTTGGGGGACAAATCCCGCTAGGAGCAGGTATTGCCTTTGCAGATAAATACTTTAACAAAGGAGGTGTAACGCTTACTTTCTTTGGGGATGGTGCTGCAAGACAAGGATCACTTCATGAAACATTCAACATGGCGATGTTATGGAAGTTGCCAGTTGTATTTATCGTTGAAAACAATGGTTACGCAATGGGTACTTCAGTAGAAAGAACAGCGAACCACATAGATATATGGAAATTAGGATTAGGTTATGAAATGCCTTGTCGTCCAGTAAATGGAATGGACCCTGTTGAAGTAGCTAAAGAAGTTTCGAAAGCAATTGAATATGCTAGAGAAGGAAACGGTCCAACATTCCTAGAAATAAAAACATATCGTTACAGAGGTCATTCTATGTCTGATGCTCAACACTACAGAACAAAAGATGAGGTAGAAGAGTATAGAAAAATTGACCCGATCACTACAGTCAAAAATATCTTATTAGAAAAGAAATATGCGACTGAAGATGAAATAGCAGTAATCGATAAACGTGTGAAGGACTTGGTGAAAGAGTGTGAGAAATTTGCTGAAGAGTCATCATATCCTGAAAAGAACATCATGTATGATGTTGTTTACGAACAAGAAGACTATCCATTTTTACCACATAAATTATAAGGCATGGCAGAGATTATTAACATGCCGCGCTTAAGTGACACCATGGAAGAAGGTGTTCTGGCATCTTGGTTAAAAAAAGTAGGAGATACAATTGAAGAAGGAGATATTTTAGCTGAAATCGAAACCGATAAGGCTACAATGGAATTCGAATCCTTCTACGAAGGTGTCTTACTTTATATTGGAATTCAAGAAGGTGAAACAGCCCCGGTTGACTCACTTTTAGCTATTATTGGTGAAAAAGGAGAAGATATTTCTGGTTTATTAAGCGGTAACGCTGCTAAAGACAATTTAAAAGAAGAATCTGCTTCAGAAGAAGCTGAAGCGACTACTGAAACAAGTATAGTTGCTATACCAGCTGGAGTAGAGGTTATTGCAATGCCAAGATTAAGTGATACCATGACAGATGGTACTGTTGCTACTTGGTTAAAGAAAGTAGGAGATACAATTGAAGAAGGAGATATTCTTGCTGAAATCGAAACGGATAAAGCGACTATGGAATTCGAATCCTTCTATGAAGGAACCTTACTTTACGTAGGATTGCAAGAAGGAGAATCTGCACCAGTTGATAGTGTATTAGCCATTATCGGTCCTGCAGGAACTGATGTGTCTACTTTAGCTAAGAATTATACCAAAGCGGATAGTGCTCCTCAAGCTGAAGAGAAAAAAGCGATTCCCAAAGCTCAAGCTCCAAAGCAAGAAACGAAAGTAGAAAAGGCAGCGCCTAAAACTATACCATCAGTTTCTTCAAACGGTCGTCTATTTATTTCTCCTTTGGCTAAGAAAATGGCTGAAGATAAAGGAATAAACTTAGCAACTGTAAAAGGTTCAGGTGAAAATGGAAGAATTATTAAACGTGATATTGAGAATTATCAACCAGCTGCTTCTGGAGCTGCTCATGTAGGTGTATTTGTGCCTTCTGGGCAAGAGCAATCAGAGGATGTGCCTAATTCTCAAATGCGAAAAGTAATCGCTCGTAGATTAGCTGAGTCTAAGTTCACAGCGCCACATTACTATTTGAATGTTGAGTTTGATATGGAAAATGCTATTGCTTTCAGAAAGCAATTCAATACCATTCCAGATACGAAAATATCATTCAATGATATGATTGTTAAAGCTTGTGCTTTAGCATTAAAACAACATCCTCAAGTAAACTCAAGATGGTTTGATGATCATATTCAGTTAAATCATCATGTACATGTAGGAGTTGCTGTTGCTGTTGATGATGGTTTAGTTGTTCCAGTTGTGGAGTTTACTAATGAGAAGTCATTGCCGCAAATTGGAGCAGAAGTAAAAGACTATGCTGTTAGAGCCAGAGATAGAAAGTTAACGCCTCAGGAAATGGAAGGTAGTACGTTTACGGTGTCTAACTTAGGTATGTTCGGAATTGAAAGCTTTACTTCGATTATTAATTCGCCTAACTCGGCAATCTTGTCGGTAGGGGCAATTGTTGAAAAACCAGTTGTAAGAGACGGACAAATAGTTGTGGGGAACACCATGAAATTAACAATGGCTTGTGATCACAGAACTGTAGATGGAGCTACAGGAGCTCAATTCTTACAAACATTAAAAGGATATATAGAAAATCCGGTGACCATGTTAGTGTAAATCGTTTTTTAAAATCATATTAAAACCTGTAGTTTTTACTACAGGTTTTTTTATATTTAGTGACATCAAAAATTCTCTATTATGAATAAAATTAGTTTGCTTTGCGCCTTTGCGTTATTAATCTCTTGTTCTGCAAAGCAAAAAACAACAGAAGAGCTTGAGATTCAGGAAGTAGTTGAGGTTGAAGAAAAGAAACCTGTAGAGGTCGCCCCAAGTGAAATGGAACAGTTAGTAACGGTTTTAGCTTCTGATAAATTAGCAGGAAGAAAAACGGGTACAGATGGTATTGAGAAAGCGGCCACATTTATCGCTGAGTACTTCAAGAAAAATAATGTAAAGCCTTATTTCGAAACCTATAAAGATAATTTTGAAGTAAACGGAAAACCTGCTTTTAATATAGTGGGGCTTGTTGAAGGAAAAGATCCTATTCTTAAAAATGAATATGTGATTCTTGGAGCTCATTACGACCATATTGGAGAAGGAAAAGAAGTTAATGGAGATAAAATTGCTAATGGAGCTAATGATAATGCGGCGGGAACTGCTGCCGTGATGGCTATGGCTAAGTACTTTTCTAGATTAAAGAACAATAAGAGAAGTGTGATTTTCGCCCTATTTTCTGCGGAAGAAATTGGATTACTTGGTTCAAAACATATGGCTAAAAAGTTAAAAGATTCTGGAATGAAATTATACGATGCTGAATTTTGAAATGATAGGAGTGCCTTTAGTTGGTAAAGAGTATACAGCATATTTGACAGGATATGAAAAGTCGAACTTAGCCAATAAGTTTAACGAATATTCTAGCGCAAACTTAGCTGGGTACTTACCAGAGGCCAAAGAGTATCAATTATTTTTCAGGTCAGATAATTATCCTTTTTTCAAAGAATTTAATGTGCCTTGTCACACATTTTGCACCTTCGATTTTACCAACTTTGATTACTACCATCATGTAGATGATGAAATCGATAAATTAGACTTCAAGCACATGACTAATTTAGTAGAAGCTTTTATTCCTGGAGTTGAAGGGGTAGTCAATTCATCTAAAGGGGAAATTAAATTAAACGAATAATTAAGTATGCCTAAAAATGTAATTATAACTGGAGCGAGTAGAGGGATTGGCTATGAACTAGCTCAGTTATTTGCTAAAGCTGGTCATCAGGTCTTGACCTTGTCCAGAAATATCAAGCCTATTTCCGACCTGAATATTGAGAATCTTAAAGCTATTCCTTTCGATTTAGGCGAAGTACCTTCTTATGATAAAGTCACACGTTATATCAATAATAATTGGAATGGTAGAGTTGATATTTTAGTCAATAATGCAGGTAACTTAATCAACAAACCTTTTGAAAGGTTATCATTTCAAGACTTTGAAAATGTATACCGTGTGAATGTTTTCGGTGTAGCTGAACTAACCAGAGTATGTATTCCTTTCTTGAAGGACGGATCTCACGTAGTTACGGTAAGTTCCATGGGAGGAATTCAAGGAAGTATGAAATTCCCTGGGCTGGCTGCGTATAGTTCCAGTAAAGGGGCTGTAATCACATTAAATGAAGTTCTAGCAGAAGAATATAAAGAAAGTGGAGTTGCTTTTAATGTATTGGCAATTGGAGCTGTACAAACCGAAATGCTTGAAGAAGCTTTTCCAGGATATCAAGCACCACTTAGCGCAGAAGAAATGGCTGCCTATATGTATGATTTTGCTTTAACAGGAAATCAGTTTTATAATGGGAAAACCTTACAGGTTTCTTCGTCAACACCCTAATTAAATTTAGAATAGTTTTGTCTCCCTGAGCCTGTCGAAGGGTGAAGGGGCTAATGCCTATTTTTCGACAGGCTCAGCATGACATTAATCATTTAGTTGACTAAACCTAATCTTTTGGTCATAGACTTGTTCTCCGTTAACCAATAAATGAGTGCGTTGAATGGTGACTAAAATGGAATCCTGAACCTGATTTCGTGTGTAGTAGATTTTGTGCGTGTGCAGATTGAGACTATTGCTCTTTACCCATTTTAATTCTTTTATGGCTACTGAAATGCTATCAGTATCATTATCGATTAGTGCTTTAAAATCAGCTAAAGAATTCAATTGTATATCGGCTTCCTTTTTAAACTCTGGATGATTCTTTTCTAATAGCAGTAAGTCATAATACTCCTGAAGTTTTTGTAATACAAAACCTGATTCATTAGGAGTTAGATCGTAACCATAATTCAATTTAATTGGTTCCAATGTGTGTAAGACTGAATCTGATTCAATAGAGTCTTTTTCAATAGGGATGTCTAAATCTATATCAAGACCTCTTCCAACACCATCATAATATTCTTTTTTACCATCGATTACTAATGTGTCAACTGTAAATATATCACTGTTCTTTTCAAGGGCCGCTTCAGCTTGTTCAACATCCATTTTCATGGCTTGTTGGCAAGACATAAACAGTACTATTATTATGTAAAAAAATCTCATCTTCATTCTATCATAAATTTAAGTCCAACAATTTTACCACCTTGATAGTGTTTGTTTAAAATCTGAATGTTTTTCAGTCCACGAGTAGGCAATGTGAGCTTATTGATGAATTCAGCTTTTGAATAAAATTCTACTCCAGAAGTTTTAGGATATACCTGATATATTTTAGCATCCTCATGAATTAATACATTCAGTTCTTTTCGGTATTTTTTCCAATCCTTCTTTTTCCCATTAGAAATATAATGCATCATGAGCGCATGATAATCGGTACTCATGATAATCTTTTCATTAAGATGCTGATCTATATAACGCACTACAGTATCCGTTTTATAGTAAGGAGAAGTCACGACGAATCGAATAGATTCCTTCGGAGTTTCATAGCGAAAGCAACCTAAGGAATCGGTTTTTATGCGAATTGACGATTGCTCATCTTGTAGAATCTCAACATCTAATTTGGTCTTTGTGATGACATTTCTTTGATCTTCGTCTACAAAACAAAACTCAAATACATTGTTTTTCGGAATGAGATATTGATATAAGATGATTGCGATTAATAAAAATAAAGGAACAATTAGTTTTTTGAGGTTACCTGTTTTTTTATTAGTTGTAGTTTTTTGTTTTTGAATAAAAGCTTCCCAATTATCCTCTCCAATATAGCTGCATAACAAATTCAGCATGTCGATTCTCGGTAACTTTTCAGGAGTATTTTTAAAATAAGTATAAAACCATTTTTCACTCACCTTGGCTTTTGTCTTCTCAAATAAATCTTCTTGAAATAAGATAATCGTTTCCCCTTTCCAATCCGAAATATTGGATGAAGCTGAATGATTTTTCAGAAATGTCGCAACAATTTGCCGCTTTAAATTTTCAAAATATATAAGAGAGTGTTCTTTCAAAAATATTGATAATCAATTTGTTGTGTTTTGTAAAATAATTTACAAAGGTTTTACAAGAGTCTTACAATTAGAAATAAGTCATTCTTCTGATGTTTGCCTCAGTTAACATTAAAAATATAAAAATTATGAAAAGGAATGGAATATTTAAAATTGTTTTTACTGCATTTGTAATTATATGTGCATTTTCTTGTAGTAACGATAAGAACGCATTAATAGTTGATGATAAGATATCACTTGAAGAAGTTGATATAAATGAGAGTCATGCTTCTATAGAAAATGAATTGCTTGAGTCTGGGTATGTTGATGGTAAAAAAGGTGACATTGATTTTAAATTAGATTACGGAACTACTTATTATGATGGAATTGGACGGCAGTCAAAAAATATTAAAGTCGAATCTGAAATCAAAACGTCAGAAAATGTTTATCGCCCAAGTATTAAAATTATCAAAACAGCTAATGCTCGATACAAAGTGAAAAGTATCGAGACCGCTACAGATGAGATTCAACAACAAGTAGCGGCACTTGGAGGTTATATTTCAGAGATGCGTTATCAGCACAATGCCTATCAGAAGGAAAATAAATTTACGATTAAGATTCCACAAACAGGATTTGATGAAACACTAAAAAGTATGGAAACTATAGCAGAGTTTGTTGATCATTTAAATATCTCAACTCGTGATGTGACAGAAGAATATGTAGATGTTAGTAGCAGGTTAAAAACAAAATTGGAAGTAAAAGCCCGTTATGAAGCTATTTTGAGGAATAAAGCGAAGACGGTTGACGATATTTTAAATACAGAAGCCAAATTGAGAATGCTTCAGGAAGAAATAGAATCAGCGCAGGGAAGATTAAACTATCTAAGTAATCGCGTATCCTTAAGTACGATACAAGTAGAATTATACGAACCGATTAACGGTGAAATAGCAGCGTCACTTCCAACCAATACTTTTGCGTTCAAGATGCGCTCGGCTTTAAAATTTGGATTAGAAGGAATTGAGGCTATAGTGTTATTCTTCATACATATCTGGCCTTTATTAATTACGGGAACAATCATTATTCTTTGGTGGAAAAGGAAGAGAAGTAAGAAGTTGGGGAGTTAAGTAGTAAGAAGTAAAGGAGTTAGTCTTTGCGTCATATCGAGTCTGAATGTTGCTATTGCTTTAGCGGAGTAACAGATTTGTCACCCTGAGCTTGTCGAAGGGTCTCAGACAAATCGTATCGAGATATAACCTACTTCTCGATACATACTACTTTGTTGTACACTTCAAGTGAGGTTTTAGTAAACAATCATTTTTTGAATATAGAAAAAGGAAGAGAAGTAAGAAGTTCGGAAGAAAGTAGTATTTAAAGTCAGATGTCTTTTGTTAAACACTCATGGGCTGACACCCGATACCCAATTACTACAACCTAACTAAACAACGATCTATGATTATGAAAAGTCAGTGCTTATGTGCTGGCTTTTTGTATCTTTGGGAGGTGCAACAGATCTTAGAAAAATATCTTCCTGAAAGAGCCGTTCATCAAGCTTTTGAGTTAATTAAAGAACATAATGTTTACCTTAAGATTGTCAACCAAAGACAAACCAAACACGGAGATTATCGTAAGCTTCCTAACGGACAACACAAAATAACGGTTAATGCAAGTCTAAACAACTATCGTTTTTTAGTGACTTTAATTCATGAGATTGCTCATCTGGTAGCGTTCAAGCAATATGGATATGGGATTAAGCCTCACGGAAAAGAATGGAAACATACCTTTCAACGACTTATGTTACCCTTTATTCGTCCAGAAGTTTTCCCGAGTCAGATATTGCCTGTTGTAGCCAATCACTTTAGGAATCCGAAAGCCAGTAGTGATACCGATGCTAAATTATCGTTGGCATTAAAGCAATTTGATGAAGACAACGATAAAAATTATATTTTTGAATTGCCTTTTGGAAGTGTGTTTAGAATCTATAATGGGCGCATTTTTAAAAAAGGGAACAAACGAGTGAAACGAAATGAATGTGTAGAAGTAAATACATGAACACTGAATTTGTTTCAGCATAATGCAGAAGTAGAATTGCTCAAAACTGAAGTGTAACAAAAAAAGAAATAGTAAACTAACTAAATAGAGCTCCAAAAAATGAATAGTAATTATTACGCAATATTAATGGCAGGAGGCGTAGGGTCTAGATTTTGGCCTGTGAGTACTTCAAATTTTCCGAAGCAATTTCACGACATGCTGGGAACGGGTCAAAGTTTGATTCAAAAAACGTTTACCAGACTCTCACATCTCATTCCGAAGGAAAATATTTTTATACTGACCAATGAGCGCTATAATGATTTAGTTTTAGAACAGTTGCCTGAGGTAACTCAACGACAAGTGGTGTTGGAACCGGCAATGCGTAATACGGCGCCATGTATTTTATTAGCAGCGTTGAAGATTCAAAAAGAGAATCCAGATGCTGTGATGATTGTTGCACCAAGTGATCATTGGATTGAAGATGAACACGCCTTTACAGAGAATGTTCAAGAAGCCTTTGATTATTGTTTAGAGAATGATGCGTTAATGACTTTAGGAATTCAGCCTACTTTTCCTAATACAGGATATGGTTATATCGAATATCAGAAAACAGAAAATAGGATAAAATCGGTAGCACAATTCAGAGAAAAACCAGATTATGAAACAGCAAAGTCGTTTATTGATCAAGGTAATTTCTTATGGAACGCTGGAATTTTTATGTGGAGCGCTAAAAGTGTATTGAAAGCGTTTCAAGATTTTCAACCTACCCTGTATTCACTTTTCGAAAGCGGAATTTCGAGTTATAATACAGATGACGAAACAGATTTTCTTCAGGAGAACTATGCAAAGGCCGAAAATATATCGGTAGATTATGCTTTAATGGAGCATGCGAAAAATGTGCATGTGATTGGAGCTACTTTTGATTGGAATGATTTAGGAACCTGGGGGAGCTTATACGATAAGCTGGACAAAGATACTGGAGGAAATGCTGTGGTGAATGCTAAAACGATAACAGAAGACGCTTCTGGAAACATGATCAGGACAATGAATAATAAATTAGTTGTTGTAGACGGATTAGAAGATTATATCATTGTAGATAAAGATGAGGTTTTAATGATATATCCAAAATCCAAAGAACAAGAAATTAAACGATTAGTTCAGCAGGTTAAAGATAATTTTGGAAGTGACCTAACTTAATTTCTATATTTAAAAAGCGATTTTAGAACATACTTTTTATGGAAGATAAAAATCAATTGGAAGGACAAGAACCAAAAAAAGAAGGGAATCCTATTAGACGCGATAATATGAAGCAGAATGCGCAGGGTTTATTTCAGGAAGTAAAAGACTTTCTGATTGATTTGGTGAATATCAAAGATGAAACCGATAAACCCCAGACCATTGAAGATATCAAAAAAGATATTCCTTTTAAAGGACATACCGTTTGGATCTTAATCTGTTCTATCTTCATTGCATCCTTCGGGTTAAATGCGAACTCTGTAGCCGTAGTAATTGGTGCCATGTTAATTTCTCCTTTAATGGGCCCGATCTTGGGTATAGGAATGGCTTTAGCCTTAAATGATATCGATACCTTAAAGAGATCGCTGATCAATTTTGGAGTAATGGTAGGGGTGAGTGTTCTAACAGCCTCGTTCTTCTTTTGGGCCTTTCCTTTAAAAAGTGAGACATCAGAATTATTAGCGAGAACCGCTCCAGATATTCGTGACGTATTTATTGCTTTCTTTGGAGGTTTAGCTTTGGTAATTGCCAAGTCTAAAAAAGGAACTATCGCAGGAGTTATATTTGGAGTAGCAATTGCAACGGCATTAATGCCACCATTATGTACAGCGGGTTATGGTATTGGTATTGGAAAATTAGAATATACCAAAGGGGCTATGTATCTGTTTATGATTAATACAGTATTTATTGCTTTAGCCACGTTTGTTGTGTTAAAGATTTTACGTTTTCCAATGGTGAAATATGCCAACTCCACTAAAAGAAAACGTATCGCTCAGTTCGCTTCCATAATAGCAATTTTGTTTATGGTTCCTGCCATTATGACTTTTATAGATGTTTACAAGAAAAGTAAGTTTGAAACAGACTATAAAAATTTTATTCTTGATGAAATCAAAAATAATAAATCTTTAATGCTTTTAGATGATAATGGAGACTATGAGAAGAAGATTATTGAGTTGGATTTTTATGGGAATTTGCCTGATGAGACTAAAGCTGATTTAAAAAATGAGAAATTAAATTATGAGTCTCTTAAGGATATTGAAATTTTCTTCAAAGACAGTAATTCTGCGGATGATTATGAATTGGTAAAAGATCTTTTAGAGGAGAAAAGAGATGAGGTTAAAGATCAAAGAAAAGAGATAGAGACATTAGAACAAACTATTGATGAGCTTAGAAATAAATTAGCTGCCAAAGATGGTCAGAAGCCATTTGACTTCTTAGGAGTTTCTAAAGATGCCAGAATTAAATTTTCTGAACTTCAATACTTGACTTTTTCTAATGAGCTACGGTCAGATTTTGTTAAGATTGATACGATATCAGTAGTAAGGCCTGTTTGGCATACTAGTGTAACAGATAGTACTTTAGTAATGAAAAATCAAGAATTGTCAGATTGGTTAAAAGGACATTTAAAGACCGAGGTTGAAGTTAAATACGGAAATTAATTAAGCATTATCTTCCAAATACATTCTTCTTACTTTTTTCATTAGGTTTGAAGAGTAGACGAAATCGGTAACCGCTTTGTTGTCGGTTTTAAAGATGTCTTTATTGCTTCCTTCCCAGGCTTTAAGTCCATGCTTCAGGAAAACAATTTTTTGCCCAATTTCCATCACCGAGTTCATATCATGAGAGTTGATGACAGTCGTGATATTATATTCCTCTGTGATTTCCT
>JABSPN010000470.1 GCA_013214425.1 Flavobacteriaceae bacterium
GTTCAATCAATTCTTCGCGCATAATCTCTTGCCTAACAAAAGAAGATAAACCAAATGAATCGGTTAAGTAGTTCACACTGTCAGAAGGATGAAAGTTTAAACGATCTTCAGCCGTAAGCGAAATCATTCCAATATTTTCTAACAAAATATCTTCTCCCTTGTTTAAAGCATCCTTTAAGGAATGTACTTCATTTTGAATATGCTCTAAAGCTGTATCGTAAGTAAAGTGTTTGTTTTTAGCAATATGAGTAACCAATAATCCATCATTATGCTGAATTTGCTCATTAAAGGAAATCTCTTTTGATGGTGGGTGAAAAACTGGCGCAAACACCTGAGCAGATTTACGTTGCGTTAAAAACGCACCAAAATCAGGTACAATTACACAATCGTATCTGTATAATAAATCGCTTATGTGTTTTGCTATACTCATTGTTACAAAAATACTATTTTTTCTAAGGTTTAATTGGTTTCTCAAGCAATTTTTTAAACAGATGACGTAGATCAATACTTTTATAATTGATAATTAACCTATTAGAATGAAAGAAGAAGAACTGTTATGTACACTTGCGTTAATGAGAACTCCCGGAATAGGAGAAATAACTGCCAAAAAGCTTTTAAGGCATTGTATTTACGCGGAAGCTATCTTTCAGGAAAAAAAACATGTGTTAGAAAAAATCGAGGGAATAGGGCGAACAAAAATAGACGCACTATTTGAAACACAAAACTTGATTGGGGCCGAAAGAGAATTACATTATATTTTGAGTAACAACATTCAATTTTTCCATATTTCTGAAGAGGATTACCCACAACGGTTACGCTATTGTATAGATAGTCCTTTACTTCTTTTTTATAAAGGAAATATTGACTTAAACAAACCTAAAATCATCAGTATTGTAGGAACACGTAATGCTACTTTATACGGAAAAGCATTTTGTGAGAAACTCATCAGTGATTTAGCCATATTTAACCCTATAATTGTCTCTGGTTTTGCCTACGGAATAGATATTCAAGCTCATAAAACAGCCTTAGAATATAATTTACAAACTGTTGCGTGTTTAGCTCATGGGTTAAATATTGTCTATCCAAAAGCTCATGAGAAATATTGTAAAGACATTGAAGCAAAGGGTGGCTTTATTACAGATTTTTGCAGTGATGCCACTTTTTATCGGAATAATTTTCTAAAAAGGAATCGTATCATTGCAGGTTTATCAGAAGCCACTATTGTGATAGAAAGTGCAGAAAAAGGCGGAAGCTTAGTTACGGCAGATATTGCCAATTCCTATAATCGAGAAGTGTTTGCTGTTCCCGGAAAAACCACCGATGAAATGAGCAGAGGTTGCCTAAATCTTATTAAACATCAGGAAGCGCATATTATAACTGAAGCTACTGATCTGATATATTTATTGAATTGGAAACTAGATGATACTATGAAACCGATTCAAAAAAAATTATTTGTTGAATTATCTCCTGATGAACAAAAAATCTATGATTTCCTTAAAAAGGAAGGCAAAACATTATTGGATTATATCGCACTCTCCTGCAATATTCCAATACATAAAACTTCCTCAACGCTCCTAGAAATGGAATTAAAAGGGGTTATCAGACCCTTGCCAGGAAAATTATTTGAAATTGCTTAGATAAAATAAAACCACTTCCCCATGTCTTAATGTCCGAAGTGGTTTACTTTTTTACCAAAATACCTACTACAATTGTTAACCAACTGCACTGCAAATAGCGACATTTGATGTTAACAAAAAGAGAAGCCTAAATCAAGAAAACATTAATTAATATCATAATTCAACTTATCGTCGGCGTAGTTTAAAATCGTTTTTTTCGACTTTAATGCGTCTTTTAGTATTCTACCCGGAATACCCCTTCTTCTGGCATATTGATTATAGGTTTCATCGCCCCATTTAAAGTCTTTTCTAAAAAGTGAAGTCGGAGAAATATAGCAGTACACATACTTTTTAATCACACTGTCTAAAGACACTCTGTTCTTTAATTTTTTAGGTTTATGCGATAATAAGGTCACTCCTCTTTTTTGAGATTCGGCTAACAAACCTTTTTGTACCTCATCATAAACAGGAATCACTTTTTCCAGGCTAAAATTATTGTATTCGGTATTGCCTATTTTAACTATCGGACGAATTTGTAGAATGTCTATATCTACCTCATCAAAAACCTCGTAAAAAGAGCTCAGCTCTTCAAAGTTATCTTCGTTAAAGGTATAATTAATACGCAATTTCAACTCATGTTTTTCCTTAACCTTAGAAATCAGTTTTAAGACATTCAGGAATTTGTCGAAATCCCCTTTTTGCATCATGTTTTCATAGGTTTCATTAGTTACTCCATGTAGCGAAAAAGTGATTTCAGACA
>JABSPN010000471.1 GCA_013214425.1 Flavobacteriaceae bacterium
TATAACTGGAAGCAAAATAAAATCTGTCTGTATGAATGCTATGGGGGAAAACCCTACTGAAAATACAGATAACGCTTCTATTTTAGTTAAAATGGAAAACGGATCTACAGGAGTAGTGAATTATTTTGCTAATGGATCGAAATCATATTCAAAAGAACGTTTAGAGGTGTTTTCTCAAGAGCGTACCTTGATTATGGATAATTTTATCAAAACTAAAGGTTATGGAACAAAAGGTTTTTCAGGCCTCAAAACAAAATTAGATAAAGGACATAAAGCACAGTTTTCTCAAATTGTAAATCAACTGGAAAAGGGAAATATAGCGTTAATTCCTTATGATGAATTAATCAATATAACCAAAGCTAGTTTTGCTGCCATAGAAAGTCTTAAAACTGGAGGGTGGGTTGATATCGTTTAATCCTAAACATTTGAATAAACTTCTGAAAATAAAAAGACTAGTCAATCTAGCCCTAAACATGGGGCCTAGATATCTTTTCTTTAGGGTGTTGTATTCAATCAAAATCAAATTAGGAATCCATAAAAGGAAATTTCCAGTCAATCCAAAAGAAAACAAGTACATTACACTTAAAGAATGGAGAGAAAATTTACCACCATTCTTTTTTTATGGAAAGGAAATAGCCAATTTGCCAAAACAGCAATCTCCTGAACTAAAAGCTAGATTTTCTGAAATAAAAGAAGGAAACATTACGTTTTTTAGCAAACAGAAAATCAATTTAGGAGCAGAGTACGATTGGGTGACGAATCCATCGACAAACTTCGCCTACGATATTGACAGGCACTGGTCAACAATAAACGATTTTACTAAAGAGGCTGGTGATATAAAGTTTGTTTGGGAAAAAGCCCGTTTTTCTTATTTGTATGATATCATTCGATACGACTATCATTTTGAAGAAGATCAAGCGGAATTAGTATTGAATGAAATCAATGATTTTATAGACAAGAATCCGATTAATCAGGGCCCAAATTATAAGTGTAGTCAGGAAATTAGCTTACGAACGTTAAATTGGACTTTTGCGCTTTACTACTATAAAGATTCTGAACACTTAACAGAAGCACTTTTTCAAAAGATCATGCATGTAGTTTATTGGCAATTACACCATGTATATCATAACATTCATTTTTCTAGAATTGCGGTAAGAAATAATCATGCGATTACGGAAACTTTGATGTTGTATCTTTCAGAAAAGTTATTCCCATTTTTCCCGAATACAAACCAATGGAGTAAAAAGGGGAAAAGTTGGTTTGAGCAGGAAATTGCCTATCAAATCTATGAAGACGGCACCTTCCTTCAGTTTTCGATGAACTATCACAGAGTTGTGGTTCAGTTATTAACCTGGGGCATACAATTGGCGAAGTTGAATAATGACAAGTTCAAACCGGTGGTCAATGATAGAGCTAAGAAATCACTCGATTTTCTAGACACTTGTCTCGATCCAAAATCTGGCAGATTACCGAATTATGGATCCAATGACGGCGCCCTATTCTTCAAACTTACCGATGATGATTACCGTGTGTATCGTTCTCAATTAGATGATTTAAGAGCCGTGCTTCACGACACCTCATATGACATGCCAGAAAGTACCAGTTGGTACGGACTTCAACCTCAAAAAATCAACCCTGTTATTCCTGATGAGTTGAATAGCTTTGATAAAGGAGGTTATTACATTATTCAGGAGCAGGACACCAAGACATTTATCCGTTGTGGTACCTATAAAGACAGACCTTTCCAATCTGACAATCTACATATAGATATTTGGGCTGATGGGATAAATCTGCTGAGAGACTCAGGATCTTATAAGTATAATACTTCAGAAGAAGAGCTCAATTATTTTACAGGTTGTGAAGGGCATAATACTGTAAGTATTTCTGGCAATAATCAAATGCAAAAAGGAGGAAGATTCATCTGGTATTATTGGGTAAAACAAGCCTTAGCAAAGTTTCATACTGATGAAAACAGTCATGTTTTCTCAGGAAAAATAAAAGCCTTTAAGAATTTGGGGAACAATATTTGGCATATCCGTAATGTACTGAAGACTCATGGCAAGCTGGTTTGGGAGGTACACGATAGAATTGAAAATATTAAAGGAAAGGAAATCTATCAATACTGGCATATACATCCAAAATATCAGAATAAAATAGAAATTACTGCAACTGATAAATTAGGCAATAAATTATCACCAAAAATAGAAGAAAAGTGGTTTTCTGGATATTATGGTGTAAAAGAACAATCGATTAGACTTACATTTGCAACCGAAACAAATGAAATAGCAACTCAAATTAAGATTCATCTGTAAATGAGAATATTACTGATTCATCAATATTTTTTAGAAAAAGGAGATGGTGGAGGATCTAGGTTCA
>JABSPN010000472.1 GCA_013214425.1 Flavobacteriaceae bacterium
ACGGTATACTCAAAAGTAGAGGTAGTGGCTCCAGGGGCTGGTAAGAATGTTCCAGCAGCAGCATTGAATGTGCCGCCCGTCCCGCTTGTTCTCACCCAGGTACCACCTGTATCTTCCCCAGTAATTAAACTATATAAATCAATTAAAGTTGTACTGTCGTCACAGATATCGATTGAACCATCTGTTCCGGCATTGGCTCCGCCTCCGCCCCCAACAATAGTAACAGGCGCTTCCCAGCCAGCTCTTGAAACTACCGTTGTTGCATTAAATTCAAATGTTAAACATCCACTTGGATTCGTCGCTGTGACAGTAAATACGGGATCGTCTCCGCAAGTACCATAAGGTATATTAGGACCTCCAATATCGTTGTCAAATAATATAGCACCTGTGGTATCCGCACTATCATATATTTTCATCCAGTCAAAAGCGGATGCAGTATTAAACATGGCAAATACATTAAAAGTAACGGATACATTACCACAGCCTCCAGCAGGAGGGCATAATGTTACAGTGGTAATACATCCAGCATTTGCATATTCACCAGGACATCCAGCACCATCGGCACAAAGACATCCACCTGGTCCCCCATCATCATAAAAGACGTCACCGGTGTTTACGTTATAAGTAGCCGTTGAGCAAGCTACTGGAATTACATCTTGGGAGTAGAGGTTGTTAGCGTTAAATACAATAAATAGTAGAACTAAAATGAGACGGTTGAATTTCATTTTTAAGTCGTTTTTGAGTTAAGGGCGTTAAGTTTTTCAGGCTAAATATAGTTAAATTGTTTTAAATCAAACATTTAATTACTTTTTTTGTTAAAATATGTTAAATAAGTTATTCTTTAAACTAATATAGTTAAATTTTAACTCATTTTTAAGATGTTTTGTTATATAACTGTGATTTAAAAGCCTAATGATTTTTGCCTAAATATTCTTTTTGATTTTTTTTTGAACTAATCCAATGGTTTGAAAAAAAGAAGTCTTTTTTTATGATTTCTTGTATTCAGGAGATTTTTTCATAGAATACAATTTAATGTGCAAGTTTAGTATTTCTTTGGTGGTCAGTATACATAACCTGTAGGTTAACAAATATTTATTTTTTGTTTTTTTGTTATATTTACAGTTATTAAACAAACAAATTATGTATAAAAAATTACTTCAACTGTCGTTAGCAGTGTTTGGGGCACTGTTGATGAAGGCACAAACGACCAGTAGTTTTCAACCCATTAAGAAAATTACAACTCAGAATACTGAGGTGAAAAGTAAAATCATTAGCCAAGAGGAAACTAGACCTCAATTAAAACCACTTCAAGTTGCCGATATTTTTGACTTGAACTTAAGCGCAAAAGAATCTTATCGAAACGTTAAAACCGGTTTAGTTTATCAAGAACAATTTCAATCAGAAGGAGCAGGTTTTATTAAACTTTATATTGAAAATTTCGATTTAAAGCCTGGTGATTACATGGAAGTGTACAATCCAAATACTGGAGATGTATTTATCTATTCTGAAAAAGGAAAAGTAGTAGGCACCAAAGAAAATCCATACATGATTAGCGAGTTCTGGACTGGAACAATCATGGGAGATCATATTATAGTTAGCCTATTCAGTAAAAATGCAAACAAAAGTGGGCATTACGGATTTGACATTACTCAGGTATCTTATGGATATAGTGTAGAAATGATCGAAAGAATTGCAACTAGATCTCCTGATGATAATACCATCTTTTCTATTTGTGGTGCTGATGATAAGGAGGCTATCGTTTGTTATGATGGTACTGAAATGTATAGAAAAGGAGAAGCTGTATGTCGATTGTTAATCAATGGAGGAGGATTGTGTACAGGGTGGTTATTAGGATGTGAAGGAAATGTTATGACGAACAACCACTGTATTGGAACTGCAGCTGCTGCCAATAATACAGACTTCATGTTTAATTACAGGTATACTACTTGTGGAGGTACTGTAGATGCAACCTCTGATATAGTGGCAACTTCATCAACTTTTGAGTATACTGATGCTGGAGATGACTTTACAATTGTACAATTACCTGTTAATCCTACTGCAACTTATGGATATTTAAGTTTAGCTTCAGTAGGAGCTTCAGTAGGAGAGCGTATTTATATTCCTCAACATCCAGGTGGAAGAAGAAAAGAAATTGCGGTTGTGACAGATACAGACCCTGATGCAGGAGGATTTGCTCAAGTTGCTAATGCTGGAGGAACAATTGGTTATAATTGTGATACTGAAGGTGGAAGCTCGGGATCACCAGTTCTAAGATACAATGATAATTTAGTTATCTCAATTCACTGTCATGGAGGATGTCCAAACTCTTCTTTTGGAACTTCTACTGAAATGATTGCAACGTTAACAGCTC
>JABSPN010000473.1 GCA_013214425.1 Flavobacteriaceae bacterium
ACCCTACGGCAGTAAAAAAATCTGTCAATTCACTACGAAAAAACGCTGATTTCATTCCCCTTGCCACCTCAGCTTTAGCTAGAGCTCGTGCTGATTGGCTTTATGGGATCAACATGACTCGATTATGCACACTCCAAGGACAGAAATCTGGTTATCATGGCGTACTTTCAATTGGTAGAGTTCAAACACCCATTTTAGGTTTGGTAGTTCATCGCGATCTAGAGATTGAAAGATTTGTTTCTAAACCATTTTATGAAGTAATCGCAACATTTGCTAATGATGCGGGAGAAAACTATCAGGCAAAATGGAAACCGAGTACTGCTTGTGAACCTTATATGGATGAAGATAATCGCGTTATCTCCAAAAAATTGGCAGAGACCGTCATAGCAAAAATAATCAATCAGAAAGGTAGAGTAACTGATATTAAAGAAGCTAGAAAGAAACAAGCACCACCTTTACCTTATAGTTTATCCGCATTACAAATTGATGCGTCAAAACGCTTTGGTATAAGCGCTCAAACGGTTTTAGACACTTGCCAGCAGCTTTATGAGCGTTATCAGCTTATTACGTATCCAAGATCTGATAGTCGTCACTTGCCAACAGAGCATTTAAAAGACGTTAAACAAGTCACTCATGCCATCAAATCAAGTCATCAAGCTTTAGTAAAAGCTGTTGATAATGCAAATCTTAACTTAAAAAGTAAAGCATGGAATGACTCAAAAGTAACAGCTCACCACGCAATCATACCAACAAGCAAAATATTCAATACAAGTAACTTATCTTCTTATGAATCTAACATTTATGAATTAATTGCGAGACAGTATTTAATTCAGTTTTACCCTGACTTCGAATATCAAGAAAAGCAAATTGATACCGAAATATCAGGAGGGTTATTTATTGCTAAACAAAAAGAGGTTGTTTCTCAAGGATGGAAAGAGTTACTTCCTGTTAAATCCTCAAATACTAAAAATACCGATAACGATTTTTCAGCTAAAAAACTACCTAACGTCAAACAAAATGAACAAGTTCTATGTGATAAGGCTGAACTTATTGAAAAACAAACTACCCCTCCTAAATATTTCAATGATGCGACGCTTTTATCAGCCATGACAGGGATTGCCCGCTATGTTACAGATTCATCAATCAAGAAAGTACTGCGAGAAACAGATGGTCTAGGAACTGAAGCTACAAGAGCTGGCATAATTGAACTGTTATTCAAACGACAGTTTTTACAACGTAATGGTAAAGAGATTCGAGCAACGGATATCGGAAAAGAGTTAATAACTTCATTACCCATCCAGATGGTTGTTCCCGATATGACTGCACACTGGGAATCTCAGCTTGAATCAATTAATCAACGTGAAATGACATACAATAATTTCATGCAACCACTAATTACACAGTTGAATCAATTGGTAGAAAATGTTCAGCATATCAGCTTTCAAGCTCTACAAGGTAAGGGCAAGTCAGCTTATAAAGCTAAAACAAAACGAAAATCAACTAGGCCTCGTCGAGCCGCCAAAAGCTTAAATTAAGACTCTTTGTGCTTTATTAATTGTAATTCGCAGGCATGCTAATAATAACAGTGTGAGTCCTCAGGGGTTTGAAAACATACATTTAAAAACTTAAAAAATGTCTAAATAAATGGGGACTTACCACTATGCAGCTGAGTCGTCACTTCAACTGCGCTTCTAACTCTTTAACATTTATAATCCAGCAACCTCGATTAAAATTTGTAAAACCAATTTTTTCCGCAAAGGCTGAAGAATCTTCATTTGTTAGCTCAATGCCTATTTTACGTATTTTATATTTATCAGCAATTTTTACGAAAAACTTCAACAAATCTGTACCATGCTGCCTTCGAGCGTGAAAAAAATAAATAGCCGCAATCACCAAAGTATCTTCTTCCCAACTGCTACGCGCTCTTCCGAATCTCAGATATAAATGAAACCACTTTCTAGTTGCACTAATCGTACATCGATTGTTAGTTGCTGGACGACTTTTATATTTAAATCGGTCCATCAAATAAAGATTTAACTCGTCAAAAAGTCCATTAATGTTATAAGTTGTCATTATTAATCCCATATAAATTACCTAGTAATATTAATTAAATGACTTTCCCTACCAATGTTGGCATCTTTTGTTTAAGGTATAAGCTCAAACGGCGTTGTTGACTAAATCAGGGAACCTTTCGTAAACTTTGTGATCAGATCATTATCACGGATTTTAAAAGGTTCACTTGATGGGTAAGTCGAAGAACAAAATCACAAATTGGCCAGAGTATAATCGTGCGTTAACTCAACGCGGCTCGATTACATTTTGGGTAGACGAATCTGCCATAGAAGCATGGACTTGCACTAAACATCATG
>JABSPN010000474.1 GCA_013214425.1 Flavobacteriaceae bacterium
GATTCTGATCCAATAAATGCAGAAATTAATCAACATGAAGAGGAAATAATGCCTGATCCACCCAATGATAATCAGTCTTTTTCAACTAACATTAAGAACAAATTAGCTAAAATTAACATAAGGAATGTATTAAAGAGGTTACTTCCTCATTACTTCAATTTCTTTATAGGAATAGCGACCTGGATTGTAACAGAAAACTTTTGGGCAAAGGTTTCTATAATAGCTGCAGTAATCTTCGGTGTATTACTGGTTGAAGTCGCCAAAGAATCATCTTTATTAAAGTCTATTTATATATCAGCTATTCTTTGGTTAATAGTTCTTTTGATTTTCAATATAACACAACAGCCATTACCAGCTATACAAGAAAAAATTACAGTATTTTGTTTAATTTTCTTATCTTTATTGTTTGTACTAATATCATTTGAACGACTTAATAGTTTATTTATAAGGTTTGTCAAGCAACATCGAAGATTAGTTATTATAAGTGTTTTAGTTTTACTCATAATTGCAATTATTAGCATCCTTAATTCGATAGATAGTTATTGGTTGGAGGCTCAAGAAAGTGAATTAGCATATCTTAAAAATACAGGAAAGAAAAATGTAGAAAGTGCAATGAAAAGCGATAAAGAATTAGAAGCACTTGAATATTCTATAGAAAATGGTAAAAAACTTGAACAATTAAAAAAGCAGATTGACTCAGAAGACACAAAAATTAAATTCTTGGGATTAACATTATCTGATCAAAGAAAAGTAAGAAATGATTTTAAAAAAACTTTTAAGGAACAATTACCAACTGAAACCTTGTTAAACTTACAAAAAATTGGTGATACTCTTTACCAAGAAAATAGATTAGAACATCCTAAATCTGGTAGATCATTTACATCAGTAGCTTTCAGTTCAGATGGAAATAAAATCGTAACTGGAGATAACAAAGGAGAATTAATTCTCTGGAAAAATTTAGAGGAACCTTCACAAGGTACAGGTCAAAGAAAAGCTACACCAGGAACAATTCACAGTTTAACCTTCAGTCCTAATAACCAGAAAATAGCCATTGGTTCAACAAATGGTGTTATGGAGGTGTGGGATATATCAAATGAAACCAACACTCCTGTTAGATTAACAGGATGTAATGCAACAGGAGATGTTAAAACCCTAAACTTTTCTAAAAATGATCAGTATCTTGTAGCAGGAACCTTAGAGGGTGATATTTGTTTGTGGGATGTGACAGATAATACATTTAAAAAATCTGAAAAGATCAGGACTAAATCTGGTGAAAAATTAAAAATACACAAAGTTGTTTTTAGTCCAGATTATTCAAGAATTGCTGTTGCAAAAAGTGATGGTCAAATCGAGTTACGTAAAACTAATGATTTGACAAGAGATGAATCAATCCAACCCTGGACTCTGCGACCACTGGAATTCATTTTTGATTTAGATTTTAATCAACAAGGAGATGAAATAATTGCCGCAGGGAAATCGGGAAAGGTATCTGTTTTTAAACTGGAATACAATGGGGAAAAACCCCAAGTAATCAAAGATTTTTCAAAAGAACTACTTCAGTCATCCGTTGAAGATAACCCTTTTATCAAAATTGAACTTCAAGAAAATAATCAATTTACAGTTATTCGAGAGTATGAAAATAACTTGCGACTTTTAAAATATGATCTAGAGAAGGAAAAGCAGGGAAAGACTTTTTATTTAAAAGGTTACGATTTTAAAGAGATTGATAATAGTAAAACTATCATTAATGCTAGTTTTAATCAAGAGACACAAAGAATCGTAACAGTTGCAAATGGTGAATCGGTGTTAAGAATTTGGCGAGTAGAAGATAAACAGAACTATAAAATATTAGAAACTGACTCCGAGCGTTTAGTGAATACTCTCAGTTTTAGAGATCGTCAAGGAGATAATCGTGTAGTAGGAATGGTAACTATTGATAATAGTGGGAAGGTTCAATTTTGGAATGAAAAAAAAATCATATCCTGAAAAAAATCACCATTTTTTTTTTTTTCGGAAAAATCAAAATTTCTCAAAAAACATCCAAAACACCAAAATTTGCGTTTTTTTTTGGGGGGGGCCTTCGGGAGGCAAAAATTACGAGAAAATGTCATTCGTCATAAGGATCGATGCATTATTTCAAGCCCGTTTGCTGGGGCGGGCGTTGTTTTAGCACTCCTTTCGGCCCGGCGCAACGCCCCCATGCCTTGAGGCGTTGCGTCCCAATTATTAGTGCGGTCCCTACGTTAGTATTTATATTATATTTGTCATTTTGATGTGTATACAAAGGTCTGGCTTCGAGAGAGAGGTCCGTGTTCGAGAATTGATTCTCGAAAGTCCATCTCGCCTTACGTGGAT
>JABSPN010000475.1 GCA_013214425.1 Flavobacteriaceae bacterium
AGTGCTTTTCCATAACCGTAATTAACAATACCACTTAAATATGATAATAAAGATAAGGGAATTAACAATCCATAAGGAGTATCTGTTTTGCTAGACCATGCGATAAATAATTCTGGTGGTATTAAACCAAGAATACATTCTGAAGCAAAAAAGAATGACAACACACCAATGGTACTAAATGTTTGAGTAATCATTTCAATTAATGCATCAATATCATAGATAAATTTATCAAAGATGTATATAAAGGCGACAACGGCGATTAGGGGAATTATTGATTTCTTACCTATAGTAGATAAAAAGTCATAAAAACCTGTGTATTTATAATACTGATGTAGTAATTGGGACCTCGATTTTTTTCTCGCTCTGACAGAAGAACTGCTCATTATAGGTTAAGTTTATATTTAGTTTAGGTTATGGGTTTGTAAATATATAAAATTAGTCCATTAATGCGCTATTTGAGAACAGTTTTTTAACGGATTTAACATAGTAAAGCTACTGCTAAAACCATAATCTCACAATAGCATATTGTTAATCAGTGAATTAGTTCGCGATAACCAGAGAAATACATATAAAAAAAGAGCGCAATCAGCGCTCTTTTGTGATACTTCAACTATCTAACCCCAAAAAGAAGTTGAAATATGTTTGATTGGTTAGAAATTTGATGGCGTAAATGTATTAAAAAATTGCTCATTGTCAAATTAAAATATTAACTTTTGTTAAAAACAGGTAAAACTACTTGATTGTGACTTAAAATTCTGATAAACAGCGCTTAAAGACCCTTTTTTTAGGAAAAAGAACTATTAATATCGTTTTGATAACTACTAAAAAACTGTTAATTAATTAAGCTCCTCCAATATTATTAAACCAATCTTTTAAAACAAAAATGCAAAATGATTGTGCTAATAGAATTAATACAGTTTTTCAATAAGCTCAACTGCTTTTGAAGGAGGGAAGGTAGAATTAATTGCAATAATGCAATTGAAATTCAGATCGGCTAAAAAGCCTCCTAATAAACCATCAAGAAAATCACCAAAGCCATCATTGTTTCTGCTGATATCTATTCTTGTTGGTTGGGCATCTAAAAATGTTCTTGTGATAGAGTTTTGATAAGGAGCTTCGCCAGGCTCAACAATTCTGGTGAAATCAAACTCATTAGGAGCTAATCCTGAAGCGGTTGGCATTGCCATTCCATTCTGGGTATAAGCTGCTAAACCGTAATGTGCTAAACCTTTCTTACTCATATAAAAATCTTTTTTTTCTTAATAAAATGGTTCAGAAACGCTCGGGATTGTTGCATCAATGGTATAGTACTGATCACCAGATTTTAATTGTCTTAATTTTTGGTTTTTTGGAACTATGACATATACATGAGTAAAATGATCTTCAAATATTGGGTTACTGTTAGGCTGCTTTATTTTTCTGATGAAGTGATTAATTCCTAAGTTCAGTAATATAGAACTGGCAAATATTGAATAGCTTTTACAATCTATTCCAATTGTTCTACTTGACCATGCACAATTAGGGCTTCTTAAGAGTTGATTACCTTCATCTATTTTATATTGAATATGGTGATATAAAAATGAATGTATGTCAAAGCAAGTTTCTTGTAACGGTTTACCTGTAAATTCATTTAGTGCAATTTTTTCAGTATGATCATTAAATTTATTGATGTAGTTGATCATAGATTTTATTGAAAAGTCAGTATATCCATGACCTAAATACTGATAAGTGCAATCTGAATAAGAGAAGTATTTATCGTATTTCCTTCCGCTTTTTAACGGCTTAAACAATGCAATATTTATTTCTTTTGGTGTACTCATTAACAATCGATTAAGCATTTCAATGAACGTTTTCGACTGCTAATTTGATTATTAATACTTATTGCAATAAATGGAGCAATAAGCTAGAATTAACTGCTGAGAATAAATGTTTGATAATGTTTTTTAAAGGGAGCTGGTGTAAATTATACCTAGTCCAAACAATTATAATTTGTTTATTTATCCGAGCTAATCACCACTAAAAAAGAATCAAAATCAAAAGTGAATTTAGTCTTAGTTAGCAAACATTTGTAAATAAAATATCTTCATAAAAACTCTAGAAATTGGATATGAAAACCCAGAAGGTATTTCCTACAATGAGGTTAAAGAAAATTTGAACCATATATTTTGATTTTAGATGAACTTATTCAACAAAGTCCAACATTTTTAATATAAAGAAAAGAAATGTATTATGCTTTAACTACTTAATTATCATGTGTATAGACAATACTATTAATAAGATATTGGAATTGTTGAACAAATGAACGCATAATGATAGCCCTGAGCTGGATTATATTTTTCATGTGCAA
>JABSPN010000476.1 GCA_013214425.1 Flavobacteriaceae bacterium
TAGTTTTATTGATAATCTTCAAGGCTTCTATGTAGTTTTCAGTTTCAGTATAGATGTATCCCATAGTATTAAGTACACCAACATGAACCTCTAAGGATATAGCTCCAGAATAAGTTTCATACAATTCTTTTGCTTTTAGTGCGTGCTTTAAAGAATTGCTATAAGAGTTTTTTTCAAGATAAGTTTGCAGGAGTAGGTTACTGGCATTAAAAGAATTAAAAATAAAATAAGAATCTTCCACATTAGATTTGGACATTTCATAAGCTTTATTACCAAATATAATTGCTTCGCTTGGTTTGTTGTTGGCTAAATGTATCCAACCTTCTTGTATGTAAGAACTAGATAACCATGAAGTGTCTTTAAGCTTTTTGGCCAACTGTATTGATTTATTGGTATAAACTAAAGCGCTATCTGGTATTGATTCCAAATAAAATAATTTACCAATCCAATAATAATTTCTAACTCTATTCGTATCTAATTCCTTATTTAATAGTAATTGTGTTTTAATGCTATCGATTTCCTTTTTATAATACTGTTGTGACAAGCCAACAAAACTTATCAATAGTAGTGATGATAATAAAAGAACTGTTTTTTTGGAAACCATAATCTTAATACCTTATTATTAATTATTTATAGACGCTATATTAGAAATACATGAGTTAAAAATCAAGCAACATGAGGTTTATGTGAGTAAAATACCTCTTCAAATTAACATTTGTTAATACGTTCGTCGAATAAAAACACAAATAGTTGTAAATATATCTTTTAGCGTTATGAAAAAATTACTATTATTTTGTTAGTCTCAATCTACTTTATTTTATTCAAAGCTATTCATTAGTTACTTTTGTTCAAGGCTCCAATGCTAATCAATTAGCAACAGAGCTTTCTTTGAACCGAGGATTCACCATTATAAATGCTACTCAATACGTACACAAATTTACGATCAGAAAATATAATGTTTCAAATTAATCAAAATTCGAATAACCGATATGCTATAGTATTTTGAAAGAATTTTATAACCAAAGAGATGATGAGATTCCTTCTTTGGATAACGATTTAAATGTATGAATTATGCTATTAATCGATTAGGTGATCATGTCAGTATTACTTGTATGTATAGGAGTTTTTATTATGTGACATAAGATCAAGAAAAAAACGAATCAAAAGATATTTTGGTAGTAAGTCTTAATTAAAGTGTTTATTAATTGAAAGTCTGTTTTAACCGACTTTTTCCATTATATTTAGCCTAATAATTAGACCAAAACACTATGAAACTAGATATATTGGCTTTTGGTGCTCATCCAGACGATGTTGAATTAGGTTGTGGCGCTACCATTGCTAAAGAAATAGCAGCAGGGAAAAAGATAGGTATAATAGATTTAAGCAGAGGTGAGCTAGGAACAAGAGGAAATGCAGAGTTGAGAGATCAGGAAGCATTTAGAGCTAAAGCGATCTTAGGAGTTGCTACAAGAGAAAATTTGCAATTTAGAGATGGATTCTTCTCCAATAATGAAGCTCATCAATTAGAAATCATCAAAATGGTTAGGAAGTACCAACCCGATATTGTTTTATGTAATGCTGTAGACGATCGACATATTGATCATGGAAAGGGAAGTAAGCTAGTTTCTGATGCTTGTTTTCTGTCAGGATTAAGAAAGATTGAAACAGAACTTGATGGTAAACAGCAAGTGCATTGGCGACCTAATTTAGTGTATCATTATATTCAATGGAAAGATTTAAAACCAGATTTTGTAGTTGATGTCTCAGGTTTTATTGATAAAAAAGTAGCTGCTGTAGAAGCCTATAGTTCGCAATTTTATGATCCAGGTAGTAAAGAACCTGAAACTCCTATTACTAGTAAGAATTTTTTAGATAGTATTGATTATAGAGCCAGGGAACTAGGCCGATTAGTTGGAGTGTCTCATGCTGAAGGCTTTACAGTAGAACGCTATGTTGCTGTTTCAGGTTTAGATAAATTAATCTAATAGTTGAAAGATTTTATTGCTAAAAACATTTGTTGGATAAAGCAAAAGTTTTAAATTTGCATCCGCATTTAAATGGTGATTGTAGCTCAGTTGGTTAGAGCGCCGGATTGTGGTTCCGGAGGTCGCCGGTTCGAGACCGGTCTTTCACCCGAAAGTAAACCCTTCAGAAATGAGGGGTTTTTTTGTGCCAAATAATTAACAGAATTTGATCTTTCTAAGCAATAAAAAAAGCCTTTCATTTGAAAGGCTTTTTTTTGTCTAGATAAAAAAAAAGGATTTAGCGGAGGGAGCAAAAAATAACTATTTTATAGGGGGCAGGTGGGTGTTGGTTTTTTGTAAAGGTTTTGTCGGGGGTATCATG
>JABSPN010000477.1 GCA_013214425.1 Flavobacteriaceae bacterium
GAGATTAACGATAAGAGTACCTTCACTCATAAAATATATAAGAATTAATTGAAGTCGTATTGAACTCCTGATAGTAATATTCAGGAGTTCAATACGACTCATAATCAACAATTAATTTTTATTACTCCCCATCCTTTAATAGTTCTGGGAATCTAGCTTTGAATTTATTTAAACGTGGTATTGAAACTGCCACTACATAAGGCTGATTAGGATTGTTTTTTTCATAATCTTGATGGTAATCCTCAGCTTTATAGAAAATGTTAATCTTCTTTATTTCTGTTGTGATTTTATTTTTGAATTCACTTTTGTTAAGCTCTTTAGTCACGCGCTCAACAATCTCTTTTTCTTGATCATTACTGTAAAATGCAATTGATCGATATTGAGATCCTTTATCGGGACCTTGTTGGTTGCGTGTAGTGGGGTCATGAGAACCATAAAAAACTCTAACCAGAGTTTCAAATGACACAAGTTCTGGGTCATAAAAAACTTCTACACTTTCGGCATGATCTGTTTTTCCGTAGGCTACTAGTTTATAATTTGGGTTTTTTGTGGTACCTCCGGCATAACCAGAAACAGCTTCTTTAACACCTTTTATACTTTCATAAATTGCTTCAACACACCAGAAACAACCCGCAGCGAAATAGGCTTTCTTTAATTTTTTATTTTGATCTAATTCTAGTTGTCTTTCTGAACGCTTTGCAATTATTTTTTCTCCTGAATTAGAACCAGAAGTATTGCATGCAGAGGCACTCAAAACAATTAGTAATGTTAAAAAGATTTTAGTCATAATAGTTTATTCTGTTATTAATGTGTATCCCTATATAGGTCGAAAAGTATTTGCAATACTAACACGTATGATTATATTTTTTAAACCTGTTTTCTTCTCTCAGTAAATAGGTATTAAATTTATTCGGTAATGTTCCCTCAACCTGAATTTCCTGCTGGGTAATGGGATGTTTAAATTTGAGCCTTGTGGCGCATAAAAAGAGCCCTTTGTGCATCATGATTTGGTCGTTTCCATATAGTTTGTCACCTACTATAGGTGTTTCTTGTTCTGCCAAATGAATTCTCAGTTGGTGAGTTCTCCCTGTTATTGGACTTAACTTAAGTAAGGATAAAAAAACATTTTGTATGGCAAAAATTGTTTTGATTGTTTCATATTCAGTGATAGCTATCTTATTTTTAATAGGAGACTCAATACGACCTTTAGGATTTAATTTGCCAGCAATAACCGCATGATATTGTTTGGTAATGCTTTTTTTCTCAAAAGCTAGATGTAATTCCCTTTGAACCGTTTGGGTTTTAGCAATAAGCAATAAGCCACTAGTTGGCGCATCTAATCGATGTACTGGCCTTGGATAAGCTAATGCATCTTTTTGATTAGAAGGCTTTAGGTTATGAGGTAGTGCATGTTCAATTGTTTTATAATAATTTCCACTAGTGGGGTAGCCGGAAGGTTTGAATACTGCAGCTAAATATTCATCTTCGAATAAAACATCTAAACTCAGGGGAAATACTTTAGGTATTGGAGTTTCTTTTTTTATGTAGGAGATTTCTTGACCAGATTGTATCCATAAAGCAGAAGTTGCCACCTTTCCGTTTACATAGAGCTCTTGCTTTTTTAATGCCTTTTTTACAGCACTTCTTGTAGGTAATAAAGCTATTACAGTAGCGGCATATTCTTGGATTCTAATTTGGTAGTCTCCATCTGGAACAATATGTAAATCAATAATATTGAACACTTTAACTAATGATAATTTTGAAAATATGAATTTTTTATTAAATTTGGAATTGTTATTGAGCCCCACAATATTGAATAGCGCAGGGAAATTAGAACAGCCCCAATTCTGATCTAAAGATAGTGCTATTTTTATTAGGCAGACTATAATTGGACATTAAAATAAGAACCTTCTGAAATTCTCAGGAGGTTTTTATTTGATAATTCTGAACGTTAAATTAATTCTTTCAGACACCTTCTTTTTCGTTTTCGGGATTTGATGTTTCCAGAAATGTTGGGTTTCACCTCTCATGACAAACAAACTATTGTGAGTCAAATCAAATGACAGCTTTTCATCCTTTAAATCGTTGTGTTTTAAATTGAATTTACGAGTTGCTCCTAGACTAATACTGGCTATAGTGGGATTCTTACCCAGAGATTGTTCATTATCACTATGCCAACCATTACTATCATTTCCATTACGATATAAATTTAGTAAGCAAACATTAAACTCCTGTTCAACGATTTCTTCAACTTTAGATTTTATTTCTAAGAGTGTTTCAGTAAAAGGGATTGGATGCATAGTAATATTAGAATACGAATATGATTTATTCCCGTAAAGAGCTG
>JABSPN010000478.1 GCA_013214425.1 Flavobacteriaceae bacterium
GAGGCATTTGTTACTTTTTGGCATTTTCATACTGTTTCCACTCCCATACAGTAACTTCATACTTACTCATATAAAAAGCATCAACAGAAACTTTGTTTTGAGGTTTTTCATCTTTTTCTGCTTGCATGTCTCTTTTATCAGCTCCTAATAAAAAAGACCCACCTTCAACCTTTACCATTTCAGGCCAACCTTCACTATCTTGGTTAAAACCTGTAGTTGCAAGTAATACAGCAGTTAATAGAATTAAAAAGTACCTTTTTTTCATTTTAAATAATTTTAGAGATTTTAAAACTTGCCGCAAAAATATTAATTTTCAATCAAATGAAAACGTTTTTTACAAATTTTATTAACCTATGTTAAACTTCGGGATTCCTAAAATCATAAATTATGCCATAATTAATAAAACTATTAATATATTCGCACGGTTATGACCCGAGAAGATTTTAAAGATATTAAAAAAAAATTAGCAATACCGAAAAAAATCGTTATTGTCTCACACAAAAATCCAGACGGGGATGCAATAGGGTCCTCTTTAGGTCTCTACCACTACCTCAAACAATATGGTCATGAGGTAACACCAATAGTTCCAAATGACTTTCCTGATTTTCTTAAATGGACACCTGGAGTAAAGGATATTCTCATTTATGATCAGAGAAAAGAAAAAGCCAATACGCTTTTTAAAGAAGCTGATATTGTTTTCACTTTAGACTTCAATGCTTTTCATCGAACAGGAGATGTTCAACATATTTTAAATGAGCTAGACACCTGCTTCATTATGATAGATCATCATCAACAACCTGATGATTATGCCACTTATATGTATTCTGATGTAGCCATTTGTTCTACTTCGCAAATGATTTATCATTTCATTGATGGACTGGATGATACTGATAAAATCAATGCTGATATCGCTTCTGCACTCTATTTAGGGATTATGACCGATACAGGTTCATTTAGATTTCGTTCAACCGATTCACAAACACATAGAGTGGTCGCTGAACTTATAGACAAAGGGGCTGATAATACAGCTATACACGAAGCGGTTTATGACGCCAATTCACATAATAGATTACTATTATTAGGTAGAGCATTAAGTAAATTAACCATATTACCTGAACATAATACTGCTTATATCGCCTTATCTAAGTCAGATTTACTAGAGTTTAATTACCAAAAAGGTGACACAGAAGCTTTAGTCAATTATGCACTTTCAGTTAAAGGCATTCAAATTGCCGCTCTTTTCAAAGAAAACCTAGATGATTCTGATATTCGAATTTCCTTCAGATCTAAAGGCGATTTTTCGGTCAATACAATGGCGCGTGATTACTTTAACGGAGGAGGGCATACAAATGCTGCTGGAGCAGTAAGCACAATACCTTTGAAGGATACTATTGATAAATTTATTAGTATATTAGACGGCCGTAATTAGGAACAAACAATAGAATCACAAATATGAAATTGCCTCACTTTATACTCATACTTTTTTTCATATTTACTACCATTTCATGTAATTCTATAGAGCCCAGAAGACCCATTTCTGCTAAATCGAAAACCTTCTTAAAAGAATCTGTAGAACGAAATAAAGAAATCTATCAAAAAGAAGAGAAAGAAATTCTTAAACTCATAGAAAAGGATACTGTAAACGTATACCATACTTCTAAAGATGGCTTCTGGTATTATTACAAGAAAAAAGACAGTCTTGAATCTACTACCCCTAAATTTGGAGATAAAGTTATGTTCACTTATACCATTTCCGATTTAAATGGTAAGGCATTATATAGCATTCAAGATCTTGGGGAACAAGCTTATATTATTGATAAGGAAGAACTCTTTTCAGGCCTAAGAGAAGGACTTAAGCTAATGAAATCAGGAGAAGAAGTAACGTTTATTTTCCCTTCTCAAAAAGCCTTTGGTTTCATAGGCGACAACAAAAGAATTGGTATCAATGTCCCTTTAGTTTGTAATGTAGCATTAAAATCAATAGAACCACAATAATAATTATTAAACTCAATATCTAAAATGAAAATTATGAAACTACTTTTGTTATCCTTGTTTCTCTCTTTTGCTTCTTGCGGAGATGACAACACTAATCCAAACTTAGAGGATGGTTTATATGCAGAATTTGTTACAGATAAAGGAACAATCGTATGTCAACTTGAATTCGAAAAAGCTCCTGTTACTGTAGGTAATTTTGTTTCTCTTGCAGAAGGAACTAATGAAATGGTGAGTGAAGATCTAAAAGGAAAAAAATACTTTAATGGATTAAAGTTCCATAGAGTAGTTCCTAACTTTGTTATTCAAGGTGGAGATCCTTTAGGAAACGGAACTGGTAATCCT
>JABSPN010000479.1 GCA_013214425.1 Flavobacteriaceae bacterium
ATAATTGCTGACCTGTTTGGCCCTTTGCATAGAAAGTACGTGAGACTAATACTCCTCCAAATGAAACCCCAATTAATACGATATTTTCATGATTAATTTTATGGCACATTCGCCTAGCATATTCCTGAAGTGATTCCTTTTTATCAGGAATCATCCACTCCAAAAAATAAATTTCATAAGTTTCTTCTGGGAGTTTTATGTGCTCAAAAATCTCAGGACTGGCAGCCATTCCGGGCATAAAATAAACTTGTATTTTATTCGGTTTCATGAAGTTGTGGAATTAAAACGCAAATATAAGTTAGATTTTTTGTATATTTGCATCGGATTTCCAATTCCTAACCTTAATATCCAACTCAAGATTTTATTAATCTTTAACTTTAAAAAAATTAGAGCATGAGCGATACTTTAATGATCAATGACAACGATTTTTTAAGACAATTCGAACTTAAAATTGATGGTGAACTAGCAAAAATTGAATATTCTCTACAAGAGCGCAAAATCTTTTTAACAAAGTTTATAGTCCCTGAAAACATACAGTCAAAAGAATTAGAAACAAATTTTATAAAAAGTGTTTTCGAAAATGTTCAGGAAAGAAAATTGAGCGTTGTACCAACAAGTCCAAAAATCGCTTCTTTTATCAGAAAAAATAAAGAATATAAAGAATTACTTCCCGTTGGAATCAAAATATAATCTCTGAAGAGAAGTAGACCCAAATAAAAAAGTCTCGCAATTGCGAGACTTTTCTTTTTTATGGTTGTACCGGTTATATAAATTCAAATCGTACCAGTCCATCTTCGTCTATATGAGTTAATTCAACTTCATGTAATGTATTCACCAATTCTGGATTCCATGGTGCTTTTACTTTTACATAATTTTCTGTAAATCCATGAATATAACCTTCTTTATTTTCAGCTTCAAACAACACGGTTCTTTTACTTCCTAACTGACTCTCATAAAATGCTCTACGCTTCTTTACAGATAAACCTCTAAGCATTTTACTTCTTTTCTTTCTCACATCTTGAGACACTACCCCATCTAATTCAGCAGCAACAGTATGATCACGTTCAGAATAAGTAAAAACATGTAAATAAGAGATATCTAACCCCGCTAAGAAATTATAGGTATCAAGAAAATGATCATCAGTTTCTCCTGGAAAGCCTACAATAACATCAACTCCAATACAGGCATAAGGCATTACTTCCTTTATCTTGCTTACACGATCAACATATAAATCACTCATATACCTACGTCTCATTAGCTTTAATATTTCATCGCTCCCTGATTGTAATGGTACATGAAAATGAGGCACAAAGGTTTTACTGGTAGAGACAAATTCTATCGTTTCATTTTTCAATAAATTAGGCTCGATAGAAGAAATTCTTAAGCGTTCTATTCCCTCTACTTGATCTAAGGCCTGTACTAATTCATAAAAAGTATGTTCGTGTTTTTTATTACCAAACTCCCCTTTTCCGTAGTCACCAATATTAACCCCCGTTAATACAATTTCTTTGATTCCTTTTTCTGAAATCTCCTTGGCATTCTTCAACACATTTTCCAGCGTATCACTCCTGGAAATTCCTCTTGCCAAGGGTATTGTACAATAAGTACATTTATAATCACAACCGTCCTGAACTTTTAAAAAAGCTCTGGTTCTGTCACCTATTGAATAACTCCCAACATAAAAGTCGGCATCTTCAATTTCACAAGAATGTACTTCCCCAAAATCGTTTTTAGACAGGTCGTTTATATAATCAGTTATCTTAAATTTTTCTGTAGCTCCCAGCACTAGATCAACTCCATCAACTGCTGCTAATTCCTCTGGTTTTAATTGAGCATAACAGCCCACCGCTGCAACAAAGGCATCAGCATTTACTTTTTGTGCTTGTTTTACAATAGTTTTAAAACGCTTGTCGGCATTTTCTGTTACCGAGCAGGTATTAATCACATAAATATCTGCTTCTTCTGAAAAATCTACATCCATAGCGCCTAGGTAAGCAGGTTCAGAATCAAGAAGTTCTGCATGGAGTGAGTCGGCAAAAGACTTTTGCATATTTTGGAAAAGAACTAACAAAAACAATTAGAGGTGGATTTGAAAGGGAATTTAGCCGAATTGTGGTTGGAGCTGGAGACACCCGTTGCGGAACAGGAGGTTCGGACGGAGCAGGCGGGACAGGTAAAGATCCGGTCTGCCATCGTTGTCGATATCTCCTTTTTCAATACTGTACCACCATCCATTCGATTTATCAAATCCTGGTGACTCATTTAATACAAAACGACCTGAATTATTGGTAAATACGGAAATTGGCATCCATTCACCGACAACGATC
>JABSPN010000048.1 GCA_013214425.1 Flavobacteriaceae bacterium
ATGACTTAATAAATAAATCAGGGAGTTTAGAGGTATCACCTAATTGAAGTTTTGCATATCCTAAGTTATCTAATAATAGTGCATAACTACGAGGATCTTTTATAAATAAACTATCCAATTCAATCCCATTCTCATAATTATCAATTGCTTCTTCGTATTTACCTTGTTTTCTTAATAAATTACCAATATTGTTATATGAAATTGCTTTTGAACTAATATTTTTTTGGTCTAATTTTTCCAAATACTCTAGAGCTCTATTATAATAAAAAAAAGACCTTTCATAGTCATCTAACTCAGCTAAAATAAGACCCAAATTATTGTAACAACTATACACTCTCCTATTGTCGTCAATTAATTTAAATCGCTCTAATGCTTTAATTGTAGTTCCTTCACTACTTGTATAGTCTTTAATGTTTTTTTGAATAATCGCCATATTCAATAACATCTTGGCTGATTTTGATATGCTGTCCTGAGACTCAAACACCTGGTATGCTTCGTTATAATAATAATAAGAACTATCACTTACATTGAGATCGTCATAATAATTGCCCAAATCCCAATATAGATCTGCTATCGCCATAGAATCCTTAGCTTTTTTGGACAACTCAAGGGCTTTCATTACATGATTCATAAATTGAATTGAATCATTTAATTTATAGAAGGCATAGGGGATTTTAGAATAATAACTGCTTTTTGTTGAGTCTGAATCGATGTCTTCTATTTCAGCAAGTGACTGTTCTAATAGTTCGTATCGAAGTGCTTTGTCAGTTCTGCTACTCCTAGCCTCTTTTATTTTAATAGCCAAACTATCATCACTAATTTGGTTTTGATTAACTGTATGCTTGTTCTTTTGATCAGAACATTTGATTAAAAATAAAATCGTGATAAAAAAGCCAAGTAGTTTTAGTAATGTTTGCAATTTGATCTTGTTGGTGTTTGAAACAAAGTTATCTTAAATTCAGTAATAAAAAAAGCCCCAGTAAAAACTGAGGCATCTTGTCTTTTAATAATATACGAGTAATTAATCGTCTTTATCTTTCGCAGGATCATCACCGTTCCCACCTGTATGTCTAGCGTCGTTATTATGTTCAACTTTAGTGATATTATTTTTATCTTTTTTGTAAGAATCTATTCTCTTTTGGATCATTTCTGTATCACAAGAAAATAAAGCTAAACTGATTACTGTTAATGCAAGGATGTTTCTTAATTTTTTCATGTTATTGGTTTTTATGTTAATTCAATTATTTTTTTCTAATCCACTTTGTGTTTTGTGGTATTTTAGTTTTTAATACATGTAAATGAAAACTTTATCGGTTATATTTTAAAATCTGTTATAAAGATACTTCTAGAATCTAAAATCCTATAAAATAAAGGGATGCATCTGGTAGATGACCTACTTCTATGAGTCACTAACAGATTTAGAAGGGTAACTGACCGATTTTTAGTTTAGTGACAAAACTGAAGACTGTGACAAGGAGTCTTTTAGTAATTCTACATTCTCTTTATACGACCTGGAGAACGGAATGCTGTGGTCTGATTTAATACTACATTTGGACTTACCAAAATTGATACGCGACACATAGTTTACATTAATAATGTAACTGTTGTGGATACGTACAAAGTTTTCTGGCAAAAGCTCTTCGAAGTTTTTAAGCGTCTTAAACGCACTGATCTTTCTACCGTCGTTCAGGAAAAAGTCGGTAGAATTGTTATCGGCTTTTAAGAATAATAATTCATCAGTATCAATGAACCTATAATCTTTGTATGACTTAAGGCATAATCGAGGGCTATTAAAAGGTTGGTTAGTCTGAAATCTTAATAACGCTTTCCTTAGTTCAAACTCCGATATAGGTTTAACTATATAATCTAAAAAGTTGTTTTTAATTGCTGTATAGGCATGATTTTTAGTTACAGATAATGCTATAAAGCTGGGAATGCTTTTTTGGTAATTATATAGCTCATTGATAAAACTGAAGGGACTCTCATTGGAGCCACTTATTGAATCGTCTACGTTAAGAAAAACTATATGAGGTGAGTACTTTAAAACAGAATTCATAGACTCTTCATATTCAAGGGACTCACTTACACAAATAAAAATAGGAAACAACACAGAAATCTTCTTTTTTAATTCGATTCTGGTCTTCTTACAATCAATTATTGAATAAGTAATCTGCATCTTGAAAGGTTGTCTGTTTTAGGTTTATGCAAGTTACTTTTCTTTGGTATCATTGCGTTATGGTTTAACCGTATAAAAAGTAGGTTTAAGGCGTCAAAATTCAGATTAGCAACGAGTTAACCACAACACTAAAAGTTATCAACTTGACAAAGAATGTCAACAATTGCTCGTTAAGTTTACATTATATTCAATAAAACATATCAAAAAATTACAAAAATTCAAATAATTAAATATGAATACACAACAGATGTTATATTACTAACAAAATAAGCTGTGTCTGTTTCATTGATAAGATCAGGCTAAATAACGATTGAAATTACTACTGATAAAGACCATTAAGCAATATGATAATTGTTCAAGTCTACTATTGATACCTGAGAAGTATTTTTTTATTGCTGATACTCCTAGAAGTATTGGACTGAAGTCAATATGTATGCTTATATCATTGAGGAAAATGAAATTATAGTAGCTTCTTACTATATTAAAGCCAATTAGCATGATGCTAGATAGGATTTACCCAATGCAGGTTAAATAGTAAACCCAATAGCCTAGTAAACCCAATAGCCAGAGGAAAAAGCATTGGTAGTTTACTCTGTTAACACTACATCAAAAAAGCCAAATCGCTTGTTTTTAAAGATCTGTAATTCAATATGGTGGTCAGCACAAATACTAAAGCAATGACTTTATGGGAAGATTTTGACGTTGAAATTATTGGAAATATTCCTGAAGGTTTTTTACATGGAACTCTTGGCTATATAGACGCCTATATTATCTATAAACAATGATAATTCATTGGAAGTGATTATTAGAAATAAGTAATCAGAAGAATTCAATCCTACACACGAATTAATGCTTACTGTTCATTCACACTTAAATGGTTTTCCCAACACTTCATAAGAAATCGAATACTATGAGATGTTGACCAATATCGCTTTGATGACAGAAAAGCTTTTTACAGAACTATTAGTTGTTTAGATGGTTCGAACAATGTATTAGGAACTGTCGTTTATGTTAATGATATATGTACTGATGGTTCAGGTGGAACAGCCACTAAAGAGAAAATCGCCTCTGGATTTCGACTATTAGTCCTAACTCCAGAAACAAAAGGTATGGGAATTGGGAAAAAACTAAGTATGTCCTTTATAAACAAAGCAAAAAGAAGATGTCAATATATATGGCCATCCCACTCTAACGAAGCCATGTAAATTACCTGGGCCATCTATGAACGCTTGGGTTTTAAAAAGCTATTGATTTAGATTTTACGCAAGAACAATTACCTGTATTTGGGTTTCAATTGGAATTGGAATGAAAAACCATTTCAATAAAAGCGATAGGGACTTTTCCCTATCATTTTTTCTTAAATCCAATTAAATTCAAATCATAATCTAGTATATTTAAGCTCTAAACATAAAATTAATTCATGATGACAGCAACCTGGAACGGAGTCGTAATTGCGAAAAGTGATCAAACTGTAGTGATTGAAGGAAATCATTATTTTCCTCCTGATACTATCAAAACAGAGTACTTTAACAACTCTGATACGAATACAGTATGTCATTGGAAAGGAACCGCCTCCTATTATGATTTAGAGGTAAATGGAAAAACCAATAAAGATGCTGCCTGGTATTATCCTGAAACTTCAGAATTAGCCAGATCAATTAAAGGGTATGTCGCCTTTTGGAGAGGAGTGATTGTTGAGTAATAAGAATCTAACAATGCTATTTAATTCAGTAAGACAAGAAACAGAAGCGATTTGCCAACCACTTAGCAATGAGGATTATTCTGTACAACCTGTAGTATTTGTTTCTCCTGTAAAATGGCACTTAGCACATAGTACTTGGTTTTTTGAACAATTTGTATTGACACAATTTCAAGAAAACTATCAAGTATTTAATGCCGACTTTGCCTATTTATTCAATAGCTATTACAACAACGCTGGTGATCGCGTACTAAGAGCCAATAGAGGATTGATGACCAGACCCTCTGTACAACTTGTTTATGATTACAGGGCCTATGTCACCAAACATGTTACTGAATTATTGAAGCAAAATCAAAATACCGAAATACAGAATTTGGTAATAATTGGTGTCAATCATGAACAACAACATCAGGAGTTATTAGCGTATGACATCAAGTATATACTCGGGAATCAGCCTTTTTTTCCTGAATTCAATTGCACTTATCATCTTTCCGAAGAAAACAAAAAAGAAGGTTTTCTAGCAATAGGTGAAGGTGTTTACACTATTGGTCATCAAGATGATTCTTTTTGTTTCGATAATGAGTTAGGAGTGCACAAAGTCTACCTTCACTCCTATTCGATTGCCAACCGATTAGTTACCAATGCTGAATATATTGAATTTATCGAATCTGGTGGTTATTCAGATTTTAACCTATGGCATGCCGAAGGATGGGATTTTATACAACAAAATAACATCACCGCCCCTTTATATTGGCATAAAGTTAAGGGTGAATGGTACTATTATAATTATAATGGATTAACAAAGGTGATTCTAGCGCTACCTGTTTGTCATGTTAGTTATTATGAAGCTTTTGCCTTTGCTGAATGGAAAGGCCTGAGATTGCCCACTGAATTTGAATGGGAAGTGGCTTCAGATCAACTGAATTGGGGGCAGTTATGGGAGTGGACCTCAAGCGCTTATTTACCCTATCCTAACTACAAAAAAGCTGATGGAGCACTGGGTGAGTACAATGGTAAATTTATGGTAAACCAATATGTGTTGAGGGGTGCATCTGTTGCCACACCCCATCAACACAGTAGAAAAACATACAGGAACTTTTTTCATCCTAATTTAAAATGGATGTTTTCAGGAATAAGACTAGCCCAATAAAATGAATACAATTTTTGCTCAAGATATCATTGACGGATTAACTTCTGAAGAGAAACATTTATCTTCCAAATACTTCTATGACGATACCGGAAGCCGGATTTTTCAGGAGATCATGGCCATGCCAGAATACTATTTGACTAATAGTGAATACGAAATTTTGTCAATGCAAACTTCTAAAATAGTTGATGCATTAGCATTTAACAAACCTTTTAATATTATCGAGCTTGGCGCAGGTGATGGTATAAAAACCTTTAATTTATTAGAGTACTTAACTCAGAAAAAGATTGATTTTACTTATGTGCCAATAGATATTTCCGAAGAAGCCATTGAAATGCTTCTTGATAAACTAAATGAAAAGTTACCTTCTTTAAAAGTCGCTCCAAAAGTTGGTGACTATTTTACTATTCTTAAAGAAAACTTCACCAATACCTCTACTCCTAATTTACTTTTGTTTTTAGGAAGTAATATTGGTAACTACCCGCATGACAATGCTTTAGAACTCATAAAACTCTTTAATCAGTCAATCAATGTTGGTGATAAATTACTTATTGGAATTGATTTAAAGAAGAATCCGAATACCATTCACCAGGCTTATTTTGATCCGCATGGCATTACCAAACGCTTTAACTTGAACTTATTGCAAAGAATCAACAGAGAGTTTGACGCCAACTTTAATATCAATCATTTTGATTTTTATTGCTATTATAATCCGCAAAATGGAGAAGTCAGAAGTTATATCATTAGCCTAAAAAAGCAACTTATTCACATTAAAAAGCTGGATCTTCAAATTGAATTTGATTATGACGAACTGATCTGGACTGAACTGTCTAAAAAATATGATTTGAATGGGATAAATCAGTTAGCGCATGACACTGGTTTTAAAGTTTTGGATCATTTTCTGGATTGTAAGCATTATTTCACTGATAGTCTGTGGAAAAAATAATCTTTCTTAACAATATTTTACAAATATCTCTTGTTAATCTATAGTCTATTGCCTAATTTCGCAGATTAATACTGGAATTATCAGTAGTGAAAAAGAAAAATTACATATTGCATTTATTCCTTTCAATAATTGTATCGTTAGCGATTTTACTACCTACAGTGCATCAATTAATTGATCAGGATGATCACCATATGGTAACGCATAAAGATTGTGATGATGAATATGCTCATCTACATGAAGCATGTGATGGATGTGGTATGTGTTTGTACACCAAATCTTCTTTTGAACTTAACCAATTTGAAACTCCCCAGTTTAGTCATGTAATATTTTCTAAAAAAAATATAACTAGCCGACAGTTATTATATTATCCATATTTAACATCTCATCTTCAATTAAGAGGTCCTCCTCGAACTGCTTAATCCTAAAACTTAAAAGAAATTTATTCTTTTAGAATTAAGTAATTATTAGACCATGCGTATATATTTATTACTACTTCTATTAAGTAGTATAGTAAGTCACTCACAAAATTGTGACTTAACACTTACAGGACATATTGAAGATTTACACGATAACAGTAAGTTGGCTGGTGCGACTATTATCATAAAAGAAACTCAACAAGCTGCTTACTCTGATTTAGAAGGTGTTTTTACATTTAAGAATTTATGTAACGCCAATTATACCTTAACAATAGCACATCCAGAGTGTCTTACTTTGGAATTTGAAGTTAAAATGACAAAAAATATCACCAAAACGTTCAAATTAGAGCATCATTATGAAGAGCTTAATGAAGTGATTGTTGAAGGTACAGCTGAACTTCAAACAACAGAGTCATTAGCTGAATCAAAAATTAATGAGGCTACTATTGAGGACAATAGTAGTAAAACTCTTGGTGATTTATTAGATCGTGTTAGTGGTGTTTCGACTTTAAATACAGGAAATACTATTGTAAAGCCTGTCATTAATGGATTGCATAGTAGCCGCGTAACAGTCATGAATAATGGCGTTAGAATGGAAGATCAAGAATGGGGAATCGAACATGCCCCAAATATTGATGTGAATTCTGCCAGCTCCATTAAAGTGGTGAAGAGCGCAGCTGCCTTGCAATATAGTGGGGATGCTATAGGCGGAGTTGTGATTGTAGAACCGAATAGAATTCCTGTAAAGGATACTCTGTACGGAAAAACAATCATGAATGCCCAATCTAACGGTCGAGGCGGTAGCATAAGCTCAAGATTGACTAAGAGTTATGCCAAAGGTTGGTTTGCTTCTGTAAACGGGACTATAAAACGTTATGGAGATTTTAAAGCGCCTGATTATATTTTAAGTAATACAGGAGCGTATGAAAGAGGTGCTTCTGCCCGATTCGGAATTAACCGTTTTAGTTCTGGCCTAGAAGCCTACTACTCATATTACAGAAATACATTAGGTATTCTAAGAGCTTCACATATTGGAGGTGCTCAAGATCAACTCACGGCAATAAATAGCGGACAACCTACTATTATTAGAGACTTTACTTATGATATTGATCGTCCGAGGCAAGAAATCACACACCATCTGGCTACATTAAAAGGGTTTAGGAAATTTGAAAAACTTGGAAAGTTAAGTTTCCGATATGAATTTCAACAAAATAACCGCTTGGAATTTGATATCAGACGTGGTGATGATGCCAATAAAGCTTCAATTGATTTAGAGCTTACTACTCAAGCAATCGCTCTAGATTTAGATAGTAAATTGAGCGATCAAATTAATTTAAAAACAGGAGTACTAGCCCGGTATCAAAAGAACTTTGCTGATCCAAATACTGGTGTCAGACGTTTGATTCCTGATTATGACAAATATGATTTAGGAATCTACGGAGTTACAGATATCGAACTCAACTCGAAGCTAACTCTTGAAGCTGGTTTGAGAATTGATTATTCCCTAATTGATGCTTTGAAGTTTTACAGAACATCATTTTGGGAATCAAGAAATTACGATGTATTGTTTGCAGATTTAGTTATAGAGGATTTAGGTACTCAGGTACTAACTAATCCTGAATTAGATTTCTTAAATTTTTCAGGAACTCTTGGGACTAAATACTCATTTAACAGTAAGAACAAGCTATTTTTCAACATATCGTTAGGAACCAGAACTCCTAACCCATCAGAATTATTTAGTGAGGGATTACATCACTCAGCTTCAAGAATTGAATTAGGTGACTTAAGATTTGAAGCTGAAAAAGCCTATAAATTATCATTAACTTATCAGTTTAATAGTGATCGTTTCGGACTTTCGATTAATCCCTACCTAAATTTCATCAATGATTTTATTCTGATAGAGCCTACAGAGGTACAACAAACTATTAGAGGAAACTTTCAGGTTTGGGAATACATGCAAACCGATGCCGTGTTTACTGGAATTGACATAGACGCTTCTTACAAACTAAGTGAACGTTTAAGCTATTCCAGTCAATTTGCTATCGTGAAAGCTTATGATGAAAATGATGAACCTATCATTAGTATGCCCCCTGCCAATTTTAGAAATGAAATCGTTTATCAAAATACTAATTTGAACAATTTAATGTTCTCTTTAGAAAGTCAATATGTTTTCAGGCAAAATGAATTTCCTGACAATAATTTTGATATATTTATTCCAACAACTGGGGTAAATGAAACAGTGGATGTAAGTACTCCACCAGATGCATATCATTTGATCAATTTTAGAAGTTCATATGATATTGCAATTAATTCGAAATCGACTTTGGTCGCTGGTTTAACCGTGACCAATCTTTTTAACACTTCGTACCGAGATTATCTTAATAGCTTACGCTTTTATGCAGATGATTTAGGACGAAATATTTTATTAAACCTTAAAATTAATTATTAAAAACTAAGAAAAAATGAAAAATTTTAAATTATTAACTGTTTTATTCGCTGCTTCGTTAGTATTATTTTCTTGTAGTAATGACGATGATAACCCAGCTCCAGTAAATGAAGAAGAGGTAATCACAACCATGACTGCAGTATTAACTCCAGTTGGAAGTGGAACTGCTGTAACCTTACAAACTAGAGATTTAGATGGTGACGGACCCAATGCTCCTGTAGTCACTGTTTCTGGAAACTTAGTAGCTGGAACTACTTACAATGGAGTAATGACTCTACTTAACGAAACTGAAGATCCGGCTGAAAATGTTACTCTTGAGATTCAAGATGAGGATGAAGAACACCAATTCTTCTTTATCGCTGGTGGTGGTTTAGATGTTACTACAGCATATAGTGATCAAGATGCTGATGGAAACCCTGTAGGATTATCATTTACTGTAACTGCTAATACTGCTAGTACTGGTACTATGACTATTACTTTACGTCATGAGCCAACTAAGCCAAATGATGGTACTTTAGCTGGTGCAGGTGGAGAAACTGATATTGATGCTACATTCGATATTACTGTGCAATAATATCACAACGATATACAATAAAAAAAGCTCCTTTAAAAGGAGCTTTTTTTATGTGACTAATCAAGCAAAAAACAATCATAGAACTTGACTAGTGCATTTTTGGGCAGTTAAAATTCATGAGTTTATTTATGAGCTTTACTAAGACGAATCATTAATCAAAAATAGCCTAATTCAATTAATTACAGTAAAATCCAAGGGTCACAAATCGGGGGGCAAAAGTTCACGATAGTACTTTGTAGATTAATAATAAATAGCTTGTAGGAAATTGCCTGTAAATATTAGGCAAGAGAGCCAATAATATCTAATCTTAAATATTCGTTAAAACCGAAACTTTAAGCATAAGTATCTTATTTTTGTAGTAATTATTTAATCATTCAAATAGCTAGTAAATTCAATTATAATGACAAAGCTTAAAAGCATCTTTTGCGTAGTAGTAATTTTTGTTTGTTTTTCTCAAAAAACCATGGCTCAAGTCGATGGTAATCAATTAGGTAACTGGTACATGTATTTCTGGGACACTTCTTTTAAAGAAAGTGGTTTTGGAATGCAAGGAGATGTACAATATAGAAATTGGAATTTTATTGGTGATCTGGAACAACTACTATTAAGAGCTGGATTTACCTATAAACCCAAAAATGCTAATATTAAATTTACTTTAGGTTACGGTCATATTACTACAGGTGCTTTTGGAGATAGTGATGACACCACAACGGAAAGTAGAATTTATCAAGAAGTATTAATTCCTCATAAAATAAGTGGTCGTTTTTATGCTAAACACCGATTTAGATATGAGCAACGCTTTGTAGAAGGGCAAGATTTTAGAACACGTTATCGGTATAATATCTTTTTAAATGTACCGCTTAATAAAAAAGATTTAGGCAAAAATTCGTTTTATCTGGCCTTATATAATGAGCTTTTTATCAATGCTCAAAGAAATATTGGTGATGGAAGAACAGTTCAAATTTTTGACAGAAATCGTTTTTATAGCGGATTTGGATATAGTATCACCGATAAACTCAAAGTACAATTAGGTCATATGTTACAATCAACTAATAGTGTTGACAAGCCGCAATTGCAGATGAGTTTACATCATTCTTTTTAAAGGTCTTGGTTTAACCTCTCCCAAGTTTTATCAGAATTCAATCTAAATGTTCCTACATAATTAAAGGAACATTCTTCAGGAGAAATTAAGGACAAAAAATACGCGTCATTTTTATCTTTATAAAGGAAATACGTCTCGCCTACCAGAGGCTCAAAACTGAATCGGGAAGCATAAATAATTTCATTATACTGAAAGCGCTCCATTAATTGCTGATATTGGTGTTTGAGCTCTTCATATTCAGCATTAAATAACTTATTCGCTGTTTGAATATTATTATTCTTCCAGGCAACTGTATCAATTGAATGTATCACAGGCGCAGCTAAATTTGTTCCATAAGGTTTTAAAAAAGCGTCATATTTCTCACTTTCCTCATTATAAACTATATTATCAGGTTTCTTCTCTGCCATTTGCTACTTTCTTCTTCTTTTCTTTTTTGAACTGTACTTTTGCTTTCCTTTTTTGGGTAATACACTAACAAACTCCTTTTTCTCTCCCGCTTTATTTTTAAAGGTTTTCTTATTGGGTTTTTCTTCTTCCGTTGGAAGTAGTCTATCGATCAAATCTTGCCTTCCTATCTTCTGAAGGGTATTGCGAATCCAGGATTGATTCTCCTTTTTGTACCAGAAAAAGAAGCGATGTTGATCATCTTTCTCTTTTTTAGTCTTAGGGGTTTTCATCTTCTCTAATGTATAGGGATGATATCCACTGTAATAAATCACCGTTGCGACTGTCATTGGAGTTGGTGTAAATCCTTGTACCTGTTCCAACTTAAAGCCCATATCTTTTGTTTCAGCTGCCAGGTCTGCCATATCTTCTAACTCACTAGACGGATGACTCGATATAAAGTATGGAATCAGCTGAAGGTTCAGTTTTTTTCTCAGGTTAATACGATCAAAAATATCTTTAAACTGATGGAAATTCTTGAATGAAGGCTTACGCATCAATTTCAGTACTGGGTCTGAAGTATGTTCAGGAGCCACTTTTAAACGGCCAGAAACATGGTGAGTAACCACTTGTTCTGTATATTCCAAGAGTTCTTCAGGATCTGCATTCTTGTTGAATTCAGGTACCAACATATCGTATCGAATTCCACTACCAATAAATGATTTTTTTACTTTTGGATGCGCATCAACAGCCTTATAAATATCAGTTAAAGGCTGGTGAGAGGTATCTAAATTACTACAAATAACAGGATTGATACAAGATGGAGCTACGCATTTATCACAAATCTCCTGAATTTTCCCTTTCATCTGATACATATTCGCAGATGGTCCACCTATATCAGAGAAATAACCTTTAAAATCCGGCATTTGAGTTA